>PBML01000004.1 GCA_002722645.1 Acidobacteriota bacterium | reverse complement strand
CAGGCGAGACCTGAGCCGGTGTGACGCACCATAGCGCCTATTAAAATCTGGGCATAAATCGCCAGGGTTGCGGTTGCGGCCAACCGCGGTAGCGAGACCGACTCCGCGGAAACTGCCGGATGTTCGCGGCCGACATTGCCGAGCCAGGAGGGTGAAGTTACCAACGCTAGGGCGCAGGTAATCGAAAAGAAGCCCATTGCCAGCCCTGCATGAGTCACCGAAACTGCTGTGGGCAGCAGAAAAATAACCGTCAGGCCTCCAAGGCTCGCCTGTATTAGGACTGCAAGAACAGCAGTTGCCGAAAGACGGCGTACCCACCGCCGCGGTTCGCTGCGCCACACCCAGAGCGAGAGAAGCATGGTCATAATGCCGACAGTACCAGCGATCATCCGGTGACCATGTTCGTAGAGAATGCCACCGACCATTGGCGGGAAAAACATACCGTACGACAATGGCCAGTCCGGGACAGCAAGTCCAGACCCGGTACTAGTTACGAGGCCGCCAGAAATCACTAAGAGGAACGTACAGGAAGACGTCAGGATCGCATAGCGATGTAGCCACGCGTTGTATGCGGCTATTTCGCCCATCGTCGTTTCCTCCCCGGCGGACCCCAAATTACCTAATGGGGTGGAAAGAGATTCACCCCGAGGGCCATTAGACGCCCCGGGGTGAACAAGACCAGCCGCTTGTTAGTTGCCGAAGTCGAACGAAATCTCTGCGGTTGCGTTCGCGCCGACCGTGACGTTCTGTGTCTGCTCGCCCAAGGACTCGTGCCAGGCAGCGATGACGTAGTCACCGGCGGGCAGGTTGTTGATTGTGAAGCTTCCGTCTTCACTGCTGACAGCAAAGTATGGATGGTTAGTAACGCGGATATAGGCCTGCATCCAGGGATGCACATCACACTTGACCGGGATTATCTCGGCCGATGGAAATGTGACCGCTGTCGACATGCCCTTGATTGGCTGGGCAAAGTTGAACGGATTGTTGCCAGTCCCACTCGGTTGCCCGTTGATGTTGTGTAGGGTGTCGTCGTTATTGACGATGGTGACCGCTTGATTGGCCTGTACGCCAAGCACGTGGGGTACGTACATGCACCCCTCTTGGCTTATCTCAATCGAGCTGCCCGATGCAATGAAGGTTTGGTCGAGGCCTTCTGTGACATAAACAAATACATTGCGCAGGGTGCCGTTGTCGTTGACGACGACGCGTTGCGCCATGACCTCGGCACCGGCATGTGAGGTGAGGCAGTAAGGGTCGGCAGCCATCTGTAGGAGTTGCCCTTCCGGAGTGGCCCCACCGAAGTTGACGGTGCCGCTGATGGTTCCAGGATCGGTGACAGATGCTGGATCGATGGCACCAGCCGGCGCAGCTGCTGGCGTGCTACTACCTGCCGTCGGTGCGTCGCCCCCGCCGCAAGCAGCGACAGTGACAACAGCGAGAACGGCTAGAGAGACAGTGATTGCTTTATTGTCCATTTAACTTTCTCCATGCACCGGATTGGCAAGTANTGCCTCTNCCGGTCGAGGTGTACGGACTGATGCCGCCGGGAACGTTCGCGTATTCAGTCGTGAGGGTGAACCGTTTAGATAGGGTGGGGNAGTTTATGTTTCGCGCGAATCCTATTGTCCGATGGACATGATATAGGCGGCAAGTGCCTCGATCTGTTGGCGTGTATTGCCGTCAAGGACGGGTGATCCGTTGAGTGCTGTAAAAAAGCTGGGAGTGTCGAGTTCCTGCCAGTATTGCGGCATTTTCGTTCCTGGGAAAATGCTCTGCGGGTCAGCGATCCAGTCCTGGATCCACTCGTAACGTAAGCGTTGGGCGGCCAACGCCAAGTCCGGCGCCCACTGGTCGGGGGCCTGTCCTACTGGGGGCACGCCATCTTGTACGTGGCAACGGAAACATTGCAACTGTCCCTGTGCGAGTGTGCGTCCGGCAGTAACTAGCGTGCGCGGGTACTCATGCGCCACAGTGAACTTGTCATCGAACGGATATGCGGCGTCATCGAGAGCCGAGAAATATGCCGTTAGCGCGTTAAGTTGCTCGCCATTGAACCCAAACGTCGGCATGCGAACGTTGAGCCATGGACGAATCTCTGTGGGTTCGTTGAGGAATCGGTATAGCCATTCGGGTTGCGTCTTTGCACCCTCAGTGTTGAGGTTTGGCGGTGAATAGGCAGCCGCGACAGCCCGGTCCTGCCCGGCAGCGATGCCAAGTGCCTCAATAGGTGCCCGAATCGCCCCGCCGCGATCCTCAATGATATGG
Source organism: Acidobacteriota bacterium (assembly GCA_002722645.1). GTDB lineage: Bacteria > Acidobacteriota > UBA890 > UBA890 > UBA890 > UBA890. Next base: position 94,123 of record PBML01000004.1, on the reverse strand, counting down.
CAGGCACGGCAGTTATAGTCGTTCACGATCTGTCGTCCCGCCTCCATCGAGAGCTTGCGTGGTGTCTGCGCCGGTTTCTTGATGTCAGGGATGACCTCGTCGGTGTAGCCGAGGGTCGCGGTCGCCACGGCCTGGATCTCGGTGGGGGTCAGGCCGAAGTTGGGCATACGTGCCTTTTCCTGCGGTAGCTTGATCTTGCCATCGTCGACGCTACGTGGAGATGTCAGTTTGGCGCGCAGGAAGGCGCCGCGTTCGTGGGGAATGTCGAGGTAGCCGAAGTCGATTTGGGATGTTGCCTTGCTTCCCCAGTCCGAAAGCGAAGTACCAGTGCGGCCAGTTTCCTGAAAGCCTTCGATCAAGTGGCAGCCATAGCAGCCGTAGCGGCCGATGAGCTGGTTGCCCAGGTAGAGCTTTTTTTCCTCATCTTCCATAGAAGCAAGCATTGCTTCCGCATCCGGAGTCGTAAGCATGTTCTTGAGGTATTCAAGTACGACCTCGTTGCGTAACGCCGTGTCGACNGNCGGAGTAGTCGGGTTGTCCCAGTTGGGATTTGTGAGATCCATCAAGAAAGCTGTGACGTCGGCGGCCTCGCGGTCGGACAGACGCAGGTTCGGCATTTTGGTGTCAGCCCAATAATGCTTCGGATTCCTGACCCAGGTGTACAACCAGTCGGCGTTGACTTTACTTCCGACGCCCCACAGGTTGGGTCCTTGCTGCCGATAGCCGGTAAACCGAGGCTGGTCCTCGGGATAATCTGCCCCCCCTGGTTCCTCAACGATGTGACAACCGAGGCAACCTACCGAGTTGATGATGTCAGCACCGTTTGCCGAGTTACCGGTTGGTGCCTTGTCGAGATCGACGTCTGTCGAAGCATCAAAGATGTAGGCGACGATGGCGTCTGCTTCGACCTGGTTGCGTCCTGACCAGTACTCGTCCGACGTGTTGGCNAGATTGAAGAACTTCGGCATCGGTGTGTTGGGACGGAAAGACTTCGGATCCATTACCCAGTTGTAAGCCCACTCGGAGGTCGTTTTGACTCCGACGTGTTCGAGGCTTGGCCCTNCCTTGCGCGCGTCGTCGAAGCGGTCAATTTGGTGGCACCCGAAGCAGCCAACATTCTCAATGATGCCCAAACCGTACTCCAACGTCGGGGCGTCGGGCATCCAGGTGTCACCGACGTGGCATTTGAGACAAGAGGCTTCGGTCTCGGCGACGGTCCGCATCGGCCACTCCCAAAGCTCGATGTGAGACCAGCCGCGTTCTTCCTCCCAGCGGTGCTCTTCGCTCTCATTGGAGGGCGTGTGCACGGCAGAGTAAAAGGAAGTGGCAAGGCCCTTGCCTTGATGGCAGACAGCGCAGCCGAACTCACCGGCCGGGTGAACTGCCGTGTCGGCGACGTACAGGTCAAGATTTGGGTGGCTGGTGAACGGCTGCGAGGAGTTGGCGTAGGCTTCGTTGTCGGCACCCAGATGACAGCTTTGACAACGATCGACGCGAGGCGCGTCGGCGAAGTTAAGATCCAGGCGCAAGTCGCTAATTACTGCCTGGCGGATCCGTTGCGAGGGATTCAAGGCGTCGAGCATCGGAGCGTTGCGTATGGAGTAGGCCAATCCGAAGCGCAGCGAGTCCAGGCGAGCTTCGAGCCGGTTGATCTCGCGCGTCGTGTTGCCAATGCCCACCTCGGCTTCAGTCAACGACTGCCTCAGGGTATCGAGTTCGCCTTGAATNCGGAGCGCTTCGATCTGCAGGCGTTCCTCTTCCGCTTGCGTTTCAGCCAAACGCTCCTCGGCTTCCTTATAGTCAGCCTCTGCGCCACTTGAGCCGCTGTTCTTGTGGACTGCCTCCTCGTAGTTCCAGCGCTGGGTATCGAAGACTGAGCGCGCGAAACGAAACTCCTGTGTGGCCAGCTCCAAGTCCGTTTGTATGCCCTCCAGCTCTGCCTCGAGGGCCCCGACTTGTTCTTCCTGGCCGCCCAAGGTCTGCTCGGCGGTGTCACGTTGTTGTGTCAACTGGGCCAGTTCGGTTTGATCGATGCTGGCCTGCTCGTTGGCGAGTTGTTGTTGCGTCACTTCTTGTTCGACGACTTGGAACTGGCGCTGATAGCGCTTCCATTCTCTCGAATAGTCGTCCCAAATCATCCAAACGACGCTCAGGAAGGAGGCGATTGCCACCGCGGCAAAGATGATGTTGAGCTTGTCGATATCACGCGCGTAAACCCCCTTGCGCTTAGCCATCGGTAGCCTCATTACGTGTTTTTATATCTTGGCCCATGTTAGATATTGAGAAAGAATTCGGGAATGGCGACGAAATACTTTAGATTTAGTGTCCAGCGAAGGTACATTTTGATTGGTACCAGCAGCATCCAAAGCATCAGATGCGAGCCAATCACGTAAGGGAGAAGGCTCATCTGGACGTAAAACTTTTTCCAGATCGTTTTTGCCAGCAAAACGGGCAAGACGACAAAGTACAGGCTGATTAGCAGCAGACCGAAGATCTCCCGTACTAGCCAGAAGCCCGGCATGCCGACCCCTAACAACCGTGCCCAGATGAACTCGGAAAGGTTCACGTTGGTTAGCGGTACTACCTTGTGAACGTCCCAGTATTCGTATGGGCCGTAAAAGTTCCAGTTCGGCCCCCTTAGGAATGTTCCTTGAAAGACCAGCAGCACCCATAGAATTACGAAACCAAATAGGAAGATGAAAATTTCATTGCGGCGCTCGGCGAACGTGTAGTAGCCGTTTCCCTTTGGGTTGGGGTCAATGTAGGGAATCGCCACCAGTCCGATGATGATGAACGTCGGAATCAACACCCCTGCCAGCCACGGATCGAAGTAGACGAGGATTTCCTGCAGGCCAAGGAAGTACCAGGGTGCCTTCGACGGGTTTGGCGTTAGCTGTGGGTTAGCTGGTTCCTCAAGTGGCGCTGGAATCAAGATCGACCAAGCTACCAGCAATATACTGACAAGAAGCAGGCAAATCATTTCCGTGTAAACCAAATCAGGCCAGACGAAGACCTTCTCTTCCTCTTCGGGTTCGGCCTCGTAAACGACTTGCCCNTTGGCTATTCGGTCATCGTTTTCGACCCCTTTCTTCATTGCAAGCCAGATGAAGAAGACGACGAACCAAAGCATGAATGAAATTGGCACGTTGTCTGGGCGCCGGAACTGGATCCAAAAGTTCTCCTCCATAGCCGANATTGCNAAGAAGACGATCGGAAAACCGAGNATGGCACCCGACATAATCTTGTTTTGGGTGCAAAACTTACGGTATTTACAGAACGCCAATAGCNCGAGNATCGATATNCCCGTCATTATCTCGGGTCGAAAGAGGACGTNNATCCAGCTTTGGATAGTATCCAATGTGTCCCCCCTTACATCGCCAACGGGCCGCCCTTGCCGGGCCCGGAGATNCCTCCATCACGCCTTATTCGCCAGAAATGGGCGGCGAGAAGCATGACGAAGATGAATGGAATNCCGATGCAGTGNAGGACNTAAAAGCGNAGCANCGCCCCCTCGCCGACGAAGCGCCCNNCGAGCAGAACGAACCGCACGTCAGANCCGGCCGTNATCAGCGGGATATCGCCAATNGCCATCAGNTGCGAACCCGGNCCCTCAACACCCAAGCCCGGTGAGGCTCGGGCCATGTTGCTTCCTACGGTAACNGCCCACATAGCCAGCTGGTCCCAGGGCANCAAATAGCCGGTGAACGAAAACAACAATGTGAGNACGAGCAGCACCACACCAATTANCCAGTTGAACTCGCGTGGCGGTTTNTAAGAGCCGGTCAGAAAGACNCGCAGCATGTGTAGCCACACGGTGATAACCATCAGGTGGGCTNCCCAGCGGTGCATCTCGCGCATCANCCCNAGGGTCGCCGACTCGGTCAANTCGACCATGTCCGGGTANGCATGTTGTGCCGTNGGACGGTAGTAGAACATCAGCANGATGCCGGTGACGGTCANTGACAGAAACAGNAAGAANGACACGCCTCCCATGCACCAGGTATAGGAGATCCTTAGCCCTTGCTTACGCATGCGAACCGGGTGCAGGTGCAAGAANACGTTTGTCAGNACGGCNAGGGCCCTGTTCTTCGGNTCCTTNGGCATCTTGTGGCGGAACACCGACTTCCACACTGGCGTGCGGGTNAAATCGGCGAACCCGCGCNTCAGGCGNNTGATCATTTGTGACTACTCCGTCGGTGTCTCACGCGAAAAAGAGAAATGAATTGGGATCGTCCCAGCCNCCCTTTTCATAGAGAAACTTCTGGGACTTGTCGACGAGGATCTGGCCGTCATCNGCGAGCGAAATNGCAGCTCTTTCCAGTGGNCGGGGNGCCGGACCNTCGAAGTTNATACCNGTCATNTAGAANCCGCTGCCATGGCAAGGNCANTTGAANTTGNTTTCNTTTGACAGCCAGTTGGGAGTGCAGCCNAGNTGCGTACAAACNGAGATGAGGGCATAAAANNCCTGATCNTTTCNAACCACCCAAACGCCGAACTTGTCNTTGAATTNTGTCGAAACNGCACCNGNTTGNAAATCATCCGGAAAGCCGATCTTGAACTGCTGTGGTGGTTCGAACAGGACNTTGGGATAAAGNAATCGCAACGTGCCAGCCAGAATGCCACCGATCGCGGCCGCGAAAGCACCCCATGCNATCCCGAGCACAGGAAGATTCTTGAGAAACTCCCTGCGTCCCGGTTTTTCCGGGGCGATAGTTTTGTCGACGGTGGCTTCGCCTATGTTGTCGGCCATTTTCTCGTCTCGGTCNNNGTTAACGCGGCNGNNNCGTCATGGNAGAGACGGTCGGTGCATNGAATTNAANGCNGCTCGNGCNGCTTCNCGNACNCGCAGGTCAGGGTCGTTGTCGCGNACATCAGTGAGTTCCCCCANGGCACTATCGACGCCAATCATCGCGAATGCCTGGATTGCTGCAATCATNGCGTCTTGTTGCTGCTGNAGATTNAGTTCGTCGANTGTCANCAAATAATCTCGGTCGATCATGCGATGCAGCTCNGCACGGCCNGTATCGGTTCCGAGACGNGCCAGGGCNACGGCNGCNTTCCANCGTACCTGNCCCACAGGGTCATTGAGCGCCACTTCCAGNGGTTTNATGACTTCNCGGTTTTCCAAGGTGCCGAGCACATACGCNGAGTAACCTCGAACCGTTTCGTCGTCGTCTTTAAGGCGTTCGGCAACCTGCGGCGCGGTCGCAATGGCTTCGGGAACCCCGATGTTGCTAATCGCCNCAATGGCATTGAGTCGCACGTCGGCATTAGGGTCGTCCAGGTATTCAACGACGATAGGGACCGAAGATTCATGCCCCACGCTGCCGAGTGCCAAGAGCAAAAAGGTACGTACCCTGGGAGCAGCTTGAGCAGAGGGATGGCCAAGGGCAGCCGCGATGCGGCGCGCGGTTCCTGGATCCCTATGAAGGCTCTCATCATGTGCCAGCTTGTTAGCAAGGCCAAAGGCTCCCTGCCAGGGTTCGTTGATGCCCCCACCAGTAACTTCTGCAAGGTACTCATCAACAGATTTATCCTCATGGGCGATGAGGCCGAAAAGAAGNAAAACACCGATCGCACCGAAAACCAGCAGCATCGGGAGAATGAAGAAACCAAGCGCGACTCGCAGCCGACTTGGTTCTCCGGAATCTTCTTGACGCTCGATGTCATCCAGCGCACTTGTCTCGTTCATTGTCTCCTGGAAATCTCCACCTAGGAGGAAAAATACTGGACACCCTGCCCGCTGTCAAACCTGCTTCTATACACTCGAAACTGGCGTTTTGGAGCANTTTCTCGACTNTANTTNTTATTGGGATCGTCCTCGGTCTCAGGCACCTCAAGTTTCAGTTCTTGGCGCGCCTCACGGCGAAATCTTTCGGCCAAAAGTGGATCGTGGGCGCGGTGCGCCGGATTGTGTTCAAAGCGCCGATGGATGGCATCACAGGCATAGCAAACGACGATCTCGGGGACAAAGGAGTACAGCCCGTANTCCAAACCCATGCANACAACCAGGCTGAGCCCATAGGTCCATGGCGAAAGGGCGGCGCCAACAATTACGATAGCCACTCCGAGTTTACGGTTGAAGTCCTTCTGTGTGTACAAGCGATTGCTACCACAAGCCAAGCACACAGAGATNGGATCGAGCAGATTNCCGGCACCGTCGAATGCACCTNTTGCCATNGGTTGTTGGTAACTGCAGCTTGCGCACTCAAGGGTTCTGCCCGTAACGNGCCCCGCNTCACNATNCGTGGCCATGGTTTNGGGTNCACNTGTTTGNTTGAAGNGCTTCGNGGGGAAGTCGTGTTGGTTGGGNTTCTCGCAGGCGTTGCACCGCCANTCAAAGCTATAGCTCATGNGCTTGTTTCAGTANGGTTGGCCGGTCGCGAGCGACAGNTAAATGGAAATNGTCTCGCCAAAGAGCACGAAAACGACGGCAGCATACAGAATACCTGTGGCCGACTGAATCGAGCGCAGCTCTACAGTCTTCCAGGTCATCCATGCAAGGCCGATGGGGGCNAGGACACCGAGGAAGGCACGCATNAAGACGAACAATGCATTGCCAAGAGTAAAGGCGCGTACCAGNCCACCNTCCATTTCGGTCCATTCNGGCCANTGGTAAGCAATCACNCCAGCGACTGAGACGAGGAGAAAAAACTGGGTAGNGACGAANACGATNAGTACGCGNCGCAGTGGTTCNAGCGNCATNCGCGGCTCAACCAGATACCAGTGTGCCAACAGCATTGCGAACAGGACNGANCCCACTGCTGGTAAAACGCTAATGATCCCAGCNTGGTAGAGGNCNCGGCCGGTCCAGGTGATCGATGTGGCACCCNCAAGGATGGCAGGATCGGTCAGTATCGCNAGCGTNCCGCAAATGGNTGCCNNCGTTAGTTTCATGAATGACTGCGTGGTNCCAGGCTGCAAACTGATGCCGAAGACGATCGTCGCNACCACNGCGACCACGTAACTTANCCCTGAAAGATTCNTCGGNATCGGCATCGTNTCAGAGGCGGGNCCCAACCGCAGNCCGAACCCCANTATTAGGCAGGCGAGAACGATGAGCAANATCATTCGATAAAAGCCCGGCCCCGCCGGNGAGCGGGCAANGGCAGCGCATACGAGCATGCCGATGGCAGCGTGGANTAAAAGAANGGCNACAGCGGNNAGCATTTGGNGATTTTAGACNNCGACAGTAAAANCCGCGAGCCAGACNTANCAGNGTTTGACTATTGTTTNGTAGCAGCGNAAGTCNGAGGNGGTAAACTTCAGACGTGAGTTTNTCTGTTTCTATTGTCATTCCCGCCTTGAACGAGGANGAGGCGCTCCCCAGCGTCATNTCGGAAATTCCCTNATNGGATTTCNCAGCGGATTGTTGTTGTTGACAACGGTAGCAACGATGATACNGGCAGTGCGGCGCGTCAGGCTGGCGCCGAAGTTGTNNCGCAGCCGCGGCGTGGTTACGGGAGGGCTTGTNTAGCAGGAATGGCGCACTTGANGTCGAGCCCCCCCGANATTNTGGTTTTCCTGGATGCGGATTACAGCGATTACCCCGAAGATTGTGNCGCGCTTTTGAAGCCTATCCTGGCTGGTGACATTGACATGGTTTGTGGCAGCCGAGTGGAGCTTGCTGAGGGCGGAGCCCTCGCACCGCAGGTTCGCTATGGCAANTCTCTGGCGACTTTTCTGATTCGCGTATTGCATGGCTTNGCCTATACCGACATGGGACCATTCCGGGCNATTCGCTGGGAGGCNCTCNGGCNNCTCGAAATGTGCGATCCTACCTACGGCTGGAACGCCGAGATGCAGGTTAAGGCGGTGCAACGGGGACTTAAGGTNGCCGAGGTTCCGGTTCGGTATCGNCGCCGGANAGGNCGGTCCAAAATAAGCGGNANNGTCAAAGCCACGGTGTTGGCAGGGNNGCTNATTATCTGGACAATTATCGTGTTGAAGGTTTTNCCNNNGCNGCAGGAGCGCCGAAGAGAAAATGGATCGATTGAGCCTGTACCGTAGCCTGGCGCGGCCGGNTGATACTCGCGTCCTNTATTTNNTTGCTGATGGCATTGGTGGCCTTCCACGCGGCCCGGGTGGCAAGACTGAGNTAGAGATGGCCACAACTCCGACGTTCGANCGTTTGGCGAACGAAGGCTCGACTGGTCTAGTGACNCCCGTGGNTGCCGGTATTGCCCCAGGTTCAGGGCCNGCACATCTTGCGCTTTTCGGTTTTGATCCGCTCCAAACGAGGGTNGGTCGGGGNGTGCTCGCGGCCTTGGGCGTNGACTTTGACCTNAAGCCAGNTGATATCGCNGCTCGNATTAATTTCTGCACTCTTGANAATANCGGNAGGGNTACTGATCGNCGCGCCGGCCGGATTGGGTCCGAAGTCGGAGNATTACTTTCNGNGCGCCTCGANGGCATCGATCTCGNNTNTGGNNTCANTTGCATCGTACGCCATGTAAANGAGTATCGCGCCTGNGTCNTNTTCCGCGGCNANNGCCTTGAGGGGAACGTTACCGACACGGACCCGCAAGANANTGGCGTCGAGCCTCTGGCGCCGAAGNCGCTAGACTCGNTTGCTGAGACAACTGCTGCTTTGGCAAGNGAATTCGTTGNCAAAGCNGGNGAATTGCTNTCANGNGAGGNGGTCGCTAACGGTGTTCTNTTGCGGGGCTTTGATAAGTACGTNCCATTGCCTTCGTTCGCCGAGTTGTACGGTGTCAAGCCCGCCGCTGTTGCTGCNTATCCGATGTACCGTGGTGTTGCGCGTGCCGTCGGNATGACCGTGTTTGCGTCCGAGGACACAATCGAAAGTTGCGTTNGTCTGACCCGAACGGCTATGGAAGATCATGATTTTATCTTCGTTCANTTCAAGTCCACCGACAGCCGAGGNGAGGATGGGGACTTCGATGGGAAGGNNGAGCAGATTGAACTTGCCGACCAGACCTTGGCCGANTTGCTTGAACTCGANTTTGATGTCGTAATGGTGACNGGGGATCATTCGACCCCTGCAACCTACAGGGCCCACTCCTGGCACCCGATACCGGTGCTGATTCGTGGCCCGCACTGCCGNGNAAACGCCAGGCAAGACGGNTTCGGTGAGACTTCTTGCATCACTGGGGCCTTGGGNCCATTGCGCAGCATGGATGTGTTGCCCTTGGTCCTGGCGCATGCTGGNNGGCTGGGGAAATACGGCGCCTAANACGTTGCAAGATGTTGACAACCTCCCNGGNGGTTNTCAGCAGGCACGTGGCCGGACTTNCTNGTTGATCCTCCGGCTGCCTCGATGTTCTTGGCTCTTGGCAGATAGCAGCTTCTTGGCAAGCGANAGGTCCTTNGGTGTATTGATGTTTAGTAGGATTTCTGTTGGCTCCCCGACTTCNNGAAGNACATNAGTTTCGAGAGGTGTGGCGATTTCGTCCAGCAAACCGTANAGATCAAACACTCCACGGTCCAAACGNTGCCGTAGTGGACCTAACGCCGCCTGNGANTATGTCGCGCACAATGGGTGCCAACGNCCTTCCCAACGTGGGGCGCAGATAATGGCGCCTTGGTCGACTACTGCGAGCGTTTCTAATAGGAGCTCTGGCGGAACGAACGGTAGATCNAGGGCGAGCACTATTACGTGAATGCTCGCATTGCTCAGGGCGGTTTCGATGCCCGCCGCTGGCCCGGCATCCTTTCGGGCGTCGGGAAGATGCCGGTGTTGTAGATCANCGATTGGNTCGCCGCCAACGAGAATGACCTCGGTGGACAACACCGAGAGGGTATNGCTGGCGCGGGTTGCAAGGGACAGGCGGCCTAGTTGGACTTCTGCTTTNGGACGGCCCATGCGCGTGCTAAACCCGCCGACGAGCAAAGCCCCTATTGCTTTGGGGAGGTTCACGCCTCGCCCGCCTTTAGGCCATGGCCAGTGACGACGACGAGTGCATCTTCGCCGTCACCTACCTGCATGTGTCCAGCCATTGCTACAGCGCCGGTCGGCTCCGCCCAGACTCCCATAGTTGCCAATNTTCGCTGGGCATTTCGGATCTCCTCGTTACCGACGACGATTACCCGGCCACNTGTCTTTGTCACTGCTGTAAGGAGCGCCTNTCTACGAACCGGCTGGTCGATGGCGATCCCGTCAGCAATCGATGGGACATCATCGGGNCTGGGCTCTATCGCAGGGCCATTTGTATGGGTTGCCTCCCAGAGCGGGGAGGCGGTGCGGTGTTGAACGGGCATGATCGCCGGAACAGTAAAATCGGGTATAGCAGCATTGATCTCAAGGAAACCGTAGAACAGGCCGAGGACGATCGATCCCTGGCCTGCGGGGACGTAGATCCGTTTCGGTAATTGGCCTTTGTGCTCCTGCCACCACTGGAAGGCCATCGTCTTAGTTCCTTCCAAAAACATTGGGTTCCAGGCATGGCTACAATAGGTTCCGTCATTGTCGGCTATGGCAGCTTCGGTGGTGTTAACTCGCGGCCCATCGANCNTGACGACTTCGGCGCCAAACGCGTGCAGCGTTGCTATCTTTCCAGGGGGAGCCGACGCTGGAACGTAGATACGACACGGAAGACCGGCAGCGGCGGCGTAAGCGGCGAAAGATCCGCCAGCGTTTCCCGATGAATCNTCGATAAGTGGGGGTTGCGCGGCGAGGCTGGCCCACGCCAGAAGCGTAGTGACCCCGCGGTCCTTGAAAGAGAGTGTTGGTTCCAGNTGGGCNAGGGCAATCGAAGGCTCGTTATTAGCACGGAGCCAGCGACCACAACCTTCACCCAGGGTTGGATAGTGACCAGCGGGGAGACGAATTTGACGCTGAAATCGCCAGACGCCGCTAGCGGCGCTGGTGATTGCGTCGGGTTCAAAAGGTGGGCCGGGNGGTAGAGACCAGGGGCCTCCACAAACGCATCTCCAGCTGCTCGGTTTGAGAGCCGGAGTTGATTTGCCNCAATGTTCACAAAAGAATTCAATACTCANACGTTGCGAATAGCACGTGGATGAGTCCTCTGCAACAATACGCCCATGCTCAAGAAGCCCCGTTTGTTTACGGCTGGGCCAACGCCNTTGCATCCAGAAGCNATTCGAGCCGCGGCAGGGCCGGTACCGTATCACCGTACTCCTGAGTTTGCCGCGTGTTTTGATCGCATTCAGTTTGGCCTGANGGCCGCGTTCCGAACGCAAGGCCCAGTCGCTGTCCTTACAAGTTCNGGAACTGGTGCCATGGAGGCGGCGCTTGCTAGTTTGTTCGCCGCCGGTGATCGGGTTGTTGTGGTAGTCGGTGGCAAGTTTGGTGCGCGCTGGGCCGAGATCGCTGTGGCGTANGGTCTGGAAGTCCTTGAGCTGACTGTCAAACCGGGACAGTTGGTTACGCCTGCGGACGTAGCAGTGATGGTGGAACATTCGGCGCCGGTGCGGGGTTTGTTCGTGACCGCCAGCGAGACATCCACAGGAACTATCTGTGACGTTCGNGCAATCGTCGATGNCGTTCGCGATGTCGAGCCAGAAATTATAACTGTTGTCGATGCAATTACGTCGATCGGGGCGTTGCCGATTGCTACTGATGANTGGGGCCTCGAAGCGGTCGTCGGTGGGGCGCAGAAGGCCTTCATGATTCCACCAGGGCTNGCGTTCGTCGCCTGCTCTCCGCGTGGCTGGGAATTGGTCGGAAACAGATCTGCAAGCCCCCGTTATTACCTTGACCTAGGGAAGTATGCTGCGTCAGCGGAGAAATCGCAGACACCTTTCACNCCGGGAATTGGCTTGTTGCTGGCGCTAGAGGCTTCCCTCAAGGCAATTGACGAAGCTGGAGGTATCCAGGCGCTTGAAAGGAATGCGGATCGACTGGCGACAGCGTGCCGGGCGGCTGTGACCGCGCTCGATCTCCAGTTGCTCTCTTCNGCGCCTAGTCCAGCAGTCACGNCGATCAAGGCGCCGGTACCCGGGACCGGNCCGGATATAGTCGCCGCGATGCGCGANCATTATGGTGCGCAGCTTTCGGGAGGCCAGGGTGAGCTGAAGGAGCACATCTTCCGTATCGGTCACATTGGTTATGTCGATGACCTCGATCTTCTTGCGGTTCTTGCTGCGCTCGAGGGGGTGCTTGCCGACCGGGGACACGATGTTTCCATGGGTGCCGGGATGGCCGCCGCAGTTGCCAGTTTGGCATCGGCTCGGGGGTCCGAAGGATCTACGGAATGAAATTGCGTGCCCCCAGGATTCTTGTATGCGGCACGTTAAAAGGCCGTGGCCTCGAAATTCTCGAAACGGCTGGTTGCGATGTGGATTATCAGCCCGAACATAAACCGGGTTCCCTTGCTGACGTTATCGAGCCTTTCGCCGGCGTCATTGTGCACTCCCGCCACTTTGTTGATGCTGCCACGATCAACGCCGGTCCTGCTCTGCGGGTTGTCGGACGGGCCGGCGTAGGGGTCGACAACATTGATGTCCAGGCAGCGACCGAGGCGGGGGTTCTGGTCATGAACTTGCCGTGGGGTAACACCATTACCGCTGCGGAGCATACGGTCGCTCTTACGCTTGCCTTAGCCCGCAACATACCGCAAGCTTCAGCCGCATTACGTGCAGGTACCTGGGACCGAAAGCCGTACCTCGGTGTTGAGCTTTCAGGAAAGATTCTTGGTGTTATTGGCTTCGGGCGTATCGGTCGCGAGGTTGCTCGGAGGGCACATGGGTTCGAAATGAAAGTCATTGCCTCCGACCCTTATGTTTCTGAGCGTGTTGCTGCAGATGTGGGAATCGAGATCGTGTCGCTGGCTGAACTGCTCTCACGAGCCGATGTACTCACTGTCCATGTTCCGCTTAGCAGTGAAACACACCACCTAATCGATGCCGATGCGTTGGCGGCGATGAAACCCGGTGCGAAGGTAATCAATTGTGCCCGCGGAGGCCTTGTGGATGAGAAGGCCTTATTGGCAAGTCTTGAATCCGGCCATACCGGAGGTGCAGCATTTGATGTATTCGAGAAAGAACCCGGAGTGGATCTGGACTTGCTCGCCCACCCGCACTTCATCGGGACACCGCATCTCGGCGGCGCAACATTAGAGGCGCAGGAGAAGATTGGCGAAGGGATTGCCCAACAACTAGCAGATTTTTTATGCGAAGGCACCATTCACCACGCGATCAACGTCCGGGCACTGTCACCGGAGGAGCAGAGTCCGATGCTCCCCTATATGGATCTTGCCCGTCGCCTCGGGTCGATAATGTCGCAGTGTTTCTCGGGTATCGACACGCTGTACATCGAGTACTTTGGGGAAATCGCTCAGTATACGGTTAAGGCGGTTAGCGCTTCGCTCCTGGTTGGCTTTTTCGAGCCTCACCTCGCTGGGTCTGTGAACGTGATCAATGTCTGGAATGTAGCCCGGGATCGTGATGTTGAGATTGAAGAATCCACCAACAAAGCTACTCGAGGGTACTCGAGCTTGCTGCGGGTAACCGGACGAACCGCAGATGGTGAACATGTCGTTGCGGGGACTGTGTTTGATGAGGAGCGTTCCCGCATCGTTGAACTTGAGGGTTTGCCCATTGAACTCGCGCCCGCGGGGCACCTGCTGATGTTCGCCAATGATGACCGGTCCGGGGTGGTTGGCGCCGTGGGAACCTTTCTCGGAGAGCGCGACATCAACATTGCTGAAATTCACCTTGCCCGGACCGAAGAATCTGACAAAGCGATCGCGGTCATGAAATTAGATTCGGCAGTGGATACGGACACGCTCCGTGAATTCAAAGATCTCCAAGTTATCCATTGGGCTCGCTACTTAAAGCTCTAGGTGTCACCCGCCATTTTCTTGCCCTGTCGCGGGTCCCGTGTAAAAATCATCCCAGTCTGGCAACCTGCTTTTACGCCCTCTCTAGCGTCGCGCGCCAGCTTCGATTCGCCCGCTTCCGAGTATCCGAAAATGCGTCCGAAGCCCGCGATTTTTTGAAGTCGCGAACTTCACGCTGATCTGCGAACCGGCACGCTCACCGCGCGCCCGTACACATTGGATTGACAAATGTCAGCGACCATCAACTCGCCCGCCGAGGGCGCGAAGATCACAGTTGAGAACGGCAAACTGCACGTTCCCGACAACCCCATCATCCCCTACATCGAGGGCGACGGCATCGGTGCCGATCTGTGGGTTGCGGCTCACACAGTATTTAATGGTGCTGTTAAGCATTCCTACGAGGGTGCGCGCGAAATCGCGTGGATGGAGATCCCTGTAGGAGAGAAGGCCAATGAGGAATTCGGAGAGCACCTGCCGCAGGTATCCCTCGATGCGATTGAGGAGTACAAGGTTTCCATTAAGGGTCCACTGACGACGCCGGTTGGGGGTGGCATCCGTTCGTTGAATGTAGCCATGCGTCAGCTTCTCGATTTATATGCTTGCGTCCGACCGGTGAAGTACTACAAGGGAACTCCCTCGCCAGTGAAGGAGCCCGAGAAACTCGACATCGTGATCTTTCGGGAAAACACNGAGGACGTCTACGCTGGCATCGAGTGGGCCGAAGGCACTCCTGAGGCCATGAAGGTTATTGATTTCCTTACAAATGAGATGGGAGCCAAGATACGCCTCGATTCCGGTATTGGCATCAAGCCGATCTCGATCACGGGAACCCATAATCTAGTTCGTAAGGCAATAAAATACGCCATCGACGAGGGACGCGACAGTATCACCTTGGTACACAAAGGCAACATTATGAAGTACACGGAAGGTGCCTTCCGCGAGTGGGGGTATGAGCTTGCCGCGACGGAGTTCGGCGACGCTACGATTAGTGAAGATGAAGTCTGGGAGCGCTACAACGGTGAGGTTCCCGAAGGTAAGATCCTTATTAANGATCGCATTGCTGACGCTATGTTTCAGCANGTTNTGACGCGGCCCGATGAGTACGACGTTGTCGCAATGCCTAACCTCAACGGTGACTACATGTCCGATGCGGCCGCGGCACAGGTCGGTGGTCTTGGTATTGCGCCGGGGGCCAACATTGGTGATGAAGTTGCCCTTTTCGAGCCGACNCATGGTTCGGCACCGAAGTACACCGGTCAGGACAAGGTCAACCCGAGTTCGTTGATCCTGTCTGGAGTGATGATGTTCAAGTACATGGGCTGGCCTGAGGCCGGCACAATAATCGAAGATGCTCTCGAGCGCACCATACAGGCAAAAACGGTCACTTATGATCTTGAGCGCCTGATGGANGGGGCGACGACCCTGAAGTGCTCAGAGTTCGGGGAAGCCATCGTTTCCAACATGGAGTAGGACCATGGGNCGNAAAAAAGTAACCGTCGTCGGCGCCGGACACGTGGGTGCCACCACTGGGTTGGCCATNGCCAATAAGGGTTTGGCTGACATCGTGCTTACCGACATCATTGAGCGTATGCCACAGGGCAAGGCGCTTGACATGATGGAGGCGACACCGCTTATGGGCCGCGACGCTGAGATCACTGGAACCAATAACTACGTCGACACGCAAGGGTCTGACATTATCGTGATCACTGCCGGCCTAGCCCGTAAACCGGGGATGAGCCGGGACGACTTGCTTTTCAAGAACGCTGAAATCATTGGTGGTGTCGTCGACGAGGTCACCAAGCACTCGCCCGACTCGATCATAATCATGGTCACCAATCCACTCGATGTTATGGCCTACTTAGCCTACAAGAAGTCGGGTTTTCCGCGAGAACGTGTTATCGGCATGGCTGGCGTGCTTGACTCGGCACGTTTCCGTACCTTTATCGCGATGGAACTCGGTATTTCAGTGGACAACACGCATGCCTTCGTGCTCGGTGGCCACGGTGACTCAATGGTCCCGCTCCCGCGCTACTCNACNGTTGCNGGTGTACCGATCACCGAGCTGATGAGCGAGGAACAGGTAAACCGTNTCGTCCAGCGTACCCGCGACGGTGGCGCGGAGATCGTTAGTNTGCTCGGCACNGGCAGTGCCTACTTCGCNCCCGCTTGGTCGGTGGCTCAGATGGTCGAAGCNATCCTTCTTGACCGGAAGGAGATACTGCCGTGCGCTGCCTTTCTACAGGGNGAGTATGGNGTNGANGATGCNTACGTTGGTGTNCCCGTGCAGCTTGGNGCNGGTGGNATGGAAAAAGTTTTTGAAATNGACCTGTCNGACGATGAGCGCANCGCCTTTGANGACTCGGTTGCNGANGTCAAAGANTCGATCGCTAAACTCGATCTNTAAGGACTCACNAACACNCTCTTANAACCGTCTTGCGAAANGGACGCGTCATGCCTGCAGAACGTACTCTCGCCATGATCAAACCCGATGCGACGAGTCGGAACCTGATCGGCAAGATCATTGCCCATTATGAGGCCGAAGGATTCGAAGTCGTTGGCCTCAAGAGGTTGCGCCTCACCCTTGATGATGCCCGTGCCTTCTACGCGGTGCACGCTGAGCGTCCGTTCTACGATAGCCTTACTGAATTCATGAGTTCTGGACCGATCTGCGCTCTCGTGCTGCAGCGTGACAACGCTATCGTCCACCTGCGCGAAGTCATGGGTGCCACCAATCCAGAAGAAGCTGCCGAGGGAACCATCCGTGCGTTATATGCTAGAAGCCTGGAAGCCAATAGTGTTCACGGCTCGGATGCGCCGGAGACGGCGGTTACTGAAATCAATTTTTTCTTCTCGGAAGAAGAGTTGCTATAGAAACAGGGCGTTTCCAGCTCAATGTTTCGCTAGAGGCTCCCTGTGTTCGATGCAACTAGGTCGCGCGGTTCAATTGGCGAAGTAGTAGCGGGTTGTTCTTAGCTACCCACTACTTTGAGGATGTCGAAGGTGATGACCACGAGCATAAACGTGACGAGTAAAACGACTCCTACTGTCATCATCCGTTCTTTGAACTGAGGACTCAGGTCGTGCCGGGTTATCCCCTCAAAAAGAATCACCGCGATATGGCCCCCGTCGAGCACTGGAACCGGCGCTAGGTTCAAGAGGCCTAGCTGCAACGACACGACTGCCATGAACCAGAAGAGCATAAAGGGGTCCAAAGTGCGAGCTGCAGCGCCCGAGTAACGGGCGATTTCGATCGGTCCTGACATGGTGCGAACCGATAAGCGCCCGGTGAACAGGCGCGAGAGAATCTCTCCGACTAACCCCGCCTGCCGCCGAATTTCTGTGACTGATTGCCCCATCGCCCCAACTACACTGAAACTACGCAACTCGGTTTCTTGGAGCCGATAAATACCCAAGGCGCCCCCACCCCCTTGGTCCTCGGGGCGGGTTGCCGGTGTGATTGTGAATTCTTTCATTGTGCCACCGCGGTCAACGACGAAGTCCAACGGAGTCCCGGGGTTGACGCTGACAACATCGAGCAGTTCTGCCCAACGACTCACTGGGGCGCCATTGATCTCAACGAAACGGTCACCTGTTTCAAGGCCTGATTCTTCGGCCGGGCTGCCAGCGACGAACGACCCGATGAGGGGGGCGAAGTGTGGTGAGGCACCTAATTTCCCCTGAGCGGATGGACCGATACGCTCCGGTATAACTGGAATGGTCCGTGTCCCGGTGTCGTTTTGCACCGTGAGGTCGATCTCCTGCCCGCCGGACATCATCACTCGGAGTTCAAATTCCTGCCAGGTTGGCATCGGATCGCCATCCACGGCGACAATAAGATCATTGGCCGTAAGTTCGGTCGTAGCTGCCGCGGATTCCGGTTCAATCCATCCGATCAGCACCGGATCATCACGCCAAGTTTCAACCTGAATCCCGTTCGTGAAAACCATCGTAAAGAGCACGAATGCGAGCGCGACGTTCATCAGAGGTCCATTCAGCAAGACTAAGAAGCGCTGGTATTTGGGGCGAGATAAAAACTCATCAGGTTCCCCGCAGATCGCTTCGTCTGGGTTTTCGCCCTTCATCTTTACGTAACCACCGAGTGGAAAAGCGCAGACACGGTAATCAGTGTCACCTCGACGAAAACCAAACAATCGGGGGCCAAAGCCGAGGGCAAAGACGTCAACACGGACGCCGAAGTATTTCGCGGTAGCGAAATGACCAAACTCGTGCACGAAGATCATGACACCGAGCACGAAGAGTAGAGCAAGTATGTTAGTGAGTATGTCGAGCATGGTTTGTTAACTGTAACAGGGGGTGCAGTGACCCGACTAATCAGGAGCGCCCTGCTATCGTTGATTATTCAACGAGGTGGCGCTTTGCGGCGGAGCGGGCTGTGGCATCGGCTTCTAAAATCGTCTCGATGTCGTCGGCGTCAGTAATGTTGCAGCCTTCTATTACCTCGGCTACGAAGGGAATGATTCGGGTGAAGGCGAGTCGCCCTTCAAGAAACGCAGCCACCGCTATTTCGTCGACAGCGTTTAGAATTGCCGGGGCTGTCCCACCCATTTCCAGCGCTTGCCGTGCCAGNGCAAGTGCTGGATAGAGCTCGGGTTCGGCTTGCTCAAANGTCCACGGGGCGCTTGAAACCAGGTCGAGNGGTTCAACCGAATGTGTCCATCGTGCCGGGTAGGACAAGNCGTCTTGAATCGGCAGTCGCATGTCCGTTGGGCCGGCATAAGCGATCATCGAGCCGTCGACTAACTCGATAAGCGAATGCACGATGCTTTGCGGATGAATGACTACCTCAATATTTTCGGTTGGNACACCGAAGAGCCAATGAGTCTCGATGATCTCGAACCCCTTGTTCATTAGNGTGGCGGAGTCGATTGTGATNCGCGGACCCATTTTCCAGGTCGGGTGCTCAAGGGCATGTTCGGGGGTAACGTGGCCAAGGTCGTTGAAGCTCCACCCAAGGAATGGGCCACCGCTGGCGGTCAAAACGAGCCGCCGCACTGCGGCAGCTTCCGTAACGCGCAGACATTGATGCAAAGCGTTGGGCTCCGAATCCACTGGAAGCACGGCGGCTGTGTTGGTCTGCGCCGTTGCCATGACGAGCTCTCCGGCCATGACGAGCGATTCCTTGTTGGCCAGAGCCACATCGATGCCGCGCGAGAGTGCGGCATGNGTTGCCGCAAGGCCAGCTGCACCGACCACTGCGTTTAGGACAACATCGGTGTCGGCGCCGGTGGCCGCCAACATCAATCCGTCATCTCCCCAAACCACCTCGGGANTGTCTCCATCGAGAAGATTTNGCAACGCGTTTGCTGAAGATTTCGTTGCCANCGAGACAACCGAGGGTTTCCACATCTTGACCTGGTCAGCGAGAAGCTCGTAGTTGGAGCCAGCGGCGAGCGAAGCAACCTCAAGCTGATCGGGGTGCTGGGNAATGACGTCAAGGGCCTGCATACCCACTGATCCTGTNGAACCAAGAACTGTGACACGTTTGCGGGCCATCAGAGGAGCCCGAAATACACGGCTGCGTAGAGTGCTGCGCCGCCGAACAGCAATGCGTCGAGACGATCNAGGACACCACCGTGCCCAGGAAGGATGCTGGAAGAGTCTTTTGTGTCTGCAGCGCGTTTGAGCGCAGATTCAAGCAAATCNCCGGTTTGGCCGAGGGTGCCCAACAGTAGCCCTATGGCGACCCCGACGGGCCAAGTAGTGTCNACGATCCAGTAGTGAACCACTATGAAGCCGCCGANGCTGCTGCCCACGAGTCCGAANAATGCNCCCTCGATNGTTTTGCGGGGAGACAAAGTGGGCNCCAATGGTCGACGGCCGAAGAGGCTGCCCCCATAGTAAGCAGCGATGTCGCCCAAGCTTACGGCCGCAAACAGCAAGANAATCAGTGCAACCCCACGGGGTTCGTAGCGGAGAGCAACATAGAAGCCTGGTAACACACCCAGCCAGCAGATGCCCCCGACCGTTGCGATCGTGCGCCGTATTGCGAGCTCCGGCTGGTGTCGGCCTGCTACCAGTCCTAACCCGGCGGACAATAGGAGAGTAACCCCGGTGGTGACGATCGGCGTACGTGGGTCNGGGGCAGCGAACGACGCGGCGCAGGCAATCGGCAGTAAAGCTCCAAAGCCATGTAGAGGGGGTGCGCCAGCCGATGTCGCCAAGTTCACGTATTCACTCCAAGCTAGAGCAAGGAATCCGGCGAGGATAATTACGAACGCGTACGGTGGTAACCAAACGGCAACCGAGAGGATCAAAAGGAGAACAATACTCGTCAGGATTCGGATCAAGGCTTGGGGGGCTCAGGCATCGNCGGTGTCGACGTTTCCGTAGCGTCGCTCCCGGCGTTGGAAATCAACGATCGCCCTCAGCAGGTCTAGGCGGCCGAAGTCTGGCCATAGCTTATCGGTGACCCAGATTTCTGCGTAGGCNATTTGGTAGAGAAGGAAGTTCGAGATTCGTAATTCTCCGCTGGTACGGATCAGCAAGTCGAGTTCTGGCAGGTCATGAGTGTAGAGGTACTCGACGATTTTTTCCTCATCGATCTCAGTAGCTTTGATCTTCCCCTCTCCAATGTCTGCCACTACATGGTGNAAGGCGTCGACGATTTCTGAACGACCACCGTAGTTAAGTGCAATGACAAANCGCATTCCGGTGCTGTGCGCAGTTGCTTTGGTNGCTGCCTCAATGTCGCGCTGNACNTTTATTGGGAGGCCGTCCAGTCGACCGATGGCGTCGAATCGGATCGAGTGCCTAAGCAGCGTCGGTAACTCCCGTGCTAGNTACTGTTTTAATAGTTCCATGAGCGCGTCGATTTCGGACTGAGGCCGCTTCCAATTCTCAACTGAGAGGGCGTAAAGGGTGAGTGCGCCAATGCCGGCTCGAGCGGCCGTTTCAACAACCTCGCGTACAGCGCCAATGCCGGCCTGATGACCTTCGATCCGGTTCAGGTTGCGCTGNNTGGCCCATCGTCCGTTGCCATCCATGATGACGGCAATCTGACGAGGTAACCGTGCCCAATCAATCTTGTTTACTANCTTAATGGCATTGTCACTTGAGCCGATGTACTCAAGTAAATCGCTCGGTGCGGAAGTAGCTCCAGCGCGCTGGTTCACGGGTTTGTCTCGATGTCATGGTTGCGCACTATGTGACCGTCTATATAGCCCGCACCACTGATGACGAGGATGTCCATAGGCCAAGAGATTATTTGGTACCCCTGGTACCCAGGCTTCGAGAAGAGCCGTTCGGAGGAGTTCAGTTTATCACGTAGTCAATTAGTTAATTGTATTGGACGTCCACNAGGAACAGCCCCTGCGCTGGTGCTTTGACCATTCGAGGGTGTCCCGGCACAACTTGTGCCATGGCCCTGATTTCATCTGGTTGACGGCGTCCGTAACCGACCTCAAGCAGGCTGCCGACCATACCCCGTACGGCGTGACGCATAAAACTGCGGCTCTTTACTGTGAAGACCACGAGCCTATCTCTNTGCACCGAAAAATGATCGATCGTGCGTATGTCCTGATTGCCTTCTGCTTGAGACGCGAACATTCGCTCGCAGATTTCCCCACGCAGGTGTCTGCAAGCCACGCGCATGGCATCAAAATTTGTCAGTCCGGGCCGGTGCCAGACAAACAACGACAGGAACGGTGAGGCGATAGGAGCCGGGTCGATGTAGTAGCGGTAGACTTTCTTTCGGGCGTCAAAGCGCGCGTGAAAGTCGCCGTTGACTTCTTCGCAGGCGATAACCCTNATGTCCTCAGGTANTAGCCGTTCGAAAGCTCGCATCCACTGTGCTGTTGGGATTGAGCGCGGCNCGTCGAAGTGGCAGACCTGCCCCAGTGCGTGGACTCCAGCATCAGTGCGGCTCGCACCGGTGACCTTAGTCACGGACTCTGTGAGACGCGTTACAACGGCTTGCAATTCACCCTGAATGCTAGGTTTGTCCGGCTGTACCTGCCACCCAGCATAGGATGTACCACGGTATGAAACGGTGAGTTTGATGCGCATGAGAAGTTTATGCTACCGCGGAAGGATGCGAGCATGTTTCGCGGACGTTATTCTTCAACCATGGCTTTACGAACTCTTGTTAAATACCCGGACCTTGGCCTTCAACAGCCGAGTAAGCCCGTCGAATTTTTCGACGAAGATCTTCGACGGCTAGCCGATGACATGGTGGAGACGATGCGTGCCGAGGCGGGAATCGGACTCGCTGCACCGCAAGTCGGCGAGGCAGTCAAGCTAACAGTCATTGACTTGTCGGCTGGCGTTGACCCTGAGGCGTTGATCCGGTTAGTTAATCCAAAGGTGGAGTTCGAGGAAGGTGAGAGTATCGAAGAAGAGGGTTGCTTGTCGTTTCCCGAGGTCATCCTGAAGGTTAAGCGCCCTGCACGCATTGTCGTCTCAGGCAGGGATATTGAGGGGAAGGTAGTTTCAATCGAGGCGGAAGGGCTGTTGGCGCGTTGCTTGCACCACGAAATTGACCATCTTGAAGGCGTATTGTTCATTGACCACGTCAGCCCGCTGAAGCGAGATATGACGCGACGCAAGATCGCTAAGCGGATTCGAGCGGGAGACTGGTAGGTTATGCGCATCCTGTTCATGGGGACGCCGGTGTTTGCACTACCGACGTTGAGCGCCGTGGCATCCTCGCATGAAATCGCCGCGGTTGTAACGCGTCCGGACAAGCGNCGGGGTAGGGGACAACAGGCAGCTTGCTCGGCGGTTAAGGAATGGGCTGATACGGCAGGCTTCCCGATAGAGCAGCCGACGACGCTGCACGATCCCACAGTGCAGACTCGGCTAGCAGGCTACGGCGCGGACTTAGTGGTCGTTGTTGCCTATGGATTGATTCTTCCCAAAGAAATCCTAGAGATGCCACCGTTAGGTTGCGTGAATGTGCATGCATCCTTGTTGCCGCGACATCGTGGTGCCGCACCGATTGCGTGGGCGATCCTCAAGGAGGACATTCGGACAGGTATCACTACTATGTTGATGGATGAAGGGCTCGATACTGGGCCGATACTGTTGCGGAGAGTACTCGACCTGAAGCCTCACGACACCACACCATTAGTAACTGAGAAGTTGGCTTCAATTGGTGCGGAGGTCCTTGTTGAGACTCTCGGCGTGTTGGACTCGGGAAACATTACCTCGGAACCGCAACCGGAAGAGGGTGTAACACTGGCACCAAGTTTCAAGAAAGAAGATGGAGAACTTGACTGGAATCAGCCTGCTTCCTCTATTGATGCGCGGGTGCGAGCACTGCAGCCTTGGCCTGGAACATTCACGTTTCGCGGGGATGAGCGATTGCTCTTGTGGCGGGTTGAGGCATTTTCCGAAAGAGGTTCGCAGAACGCTCCACCGGGGGCGGTCCTGATGGTAGGTGAGACCGTCATTCGGGTTGCCTGCTCAGCTGGCCACGCTGTGGATGTCCTTGAACTGCAGCGTTCAGGGGGGCGTCGTCAGACAGCGGCTGAATTCTTGAGAGGCAGACCCGTGGCTGTTGGTGAGCAGTGGGGCCCGGAATCAGCTTGAGTTCCGGTGACGCACGGCACACGGCTTTGGATGTTTTGCTTCGCGTCGAACGTGGCATGCCTAGTGATAGGGCTCTTGATCGTGCCTTGCGGGCAAGTGGATTAGACCGGCGCGAGCGTGGCCTGGCAACCGAGCTTGTGTACGGTGTGTTGCGTCGCCGGTTCAGCCTCGATCAGCGAATCGCAGTACATAGTAAGCGTCCACTGGTTCAGCTTGATGCTCCAGTGTTGGAAGCGCTTCGCCTCGGAACCTATCAGGTAGCGTATCTCGATCGCGTTCCCTCCCACGCTGCGGTTGATGCAACCGTGAACGCGGTCAAGGCGCATGCTCGTGATGCAGCTGGCTTCGTCAACGCTGTGTTGCGTGCCCTCGTGAGNGAGAGGAGCNCNCNCCCCCCGGAGGCCCACACAGGGGAAGCGGTGTGGGGCGAAGCACGTTCCGTTCCATTCGCTGATGTTCCCNCGTGGTGGGCGACAAGATGGCGTGAAGAATACGGTGATGAGGTTGCCGCTAATTGGTTTGCCACCACACTGACACCAAGTCCCCTTGTCTTGAGGCCTCATCCCTACGTTGCCCCGAAGGACCTCCTCGAAAGGCTGTCCGGAGAGGGTATCGAGGTCGAGGCGGCGACGTATGCTCCCGGGGCGCTACGCACTGTTTCGGGGAATCCTGCAGCTTCCCCACTACTACGAGAGGGTGCTTTCACGCTTCGCGGGGAGGCGAGCCAGTTGGTAGCTGCCTTACTGCCCGTTCAACCGTCGGATCGTTTCCTGGATGCGTGCGCTGGACGCGGGGGCAAAACCTTACAAATTGCTGAAGATGCTGCTCCTGAGTTCCTCGTTGCCTGTGACATCAGCCCGTGGCGTGTTGCAGCAGCTCGCCGTGAGGGAATCGCTGTGCTTGCTCCCAATATCCACTACTTGGTTGCTGACATGTCGGTGCCGGCACCATTCACTGGGGGTTTCTCGGCTGTGCTCGTTGATGTGCCGTGTAGCGGGCTGGGCACGGTTCGACGTCGGCCCGAGCTTAAATGGCGTAACAGCATCGAAAGGTTACAGAGACTTGCTCAGCTTCAACGAAAAATCCTCTACTATGCTGCCGATACCTTGGCTCCTGGGGGCAAACTACTCTACTCGACATGTTCTACCGAGCCAGAAGAAAACGAGGAAGTTGTCGAGGCCGTTCTCTCTGCTCGGAACGATCTCTTTCGTGTTCCAGTGCCCCTTCCACCAAGGGCCCCCGCTGGCTTCGTCGCCAATGATGGGTATTTTCGGACATACCCACTCTTCGACGATCTCGACGGTTTTTTTGCTGCTCTGCTAATTAAGACGGAGTAGGCTTCGCGTGCTATAAATGGAGGTGCCCCGCCCACTTTTCGCCAGGATCCATGAGCAAAATTCTCCCAACTATCGTGTCTCTCCTGAAGATCGGTTTGGTGCTAGCCTTCCTTGTGACTCTATTCGTTACAAGCGGTTATACAGGGGTCCAATGGGCCCTGAGCGCCGAAGAATTTGATGTTCCGGACGTCAAGGGAATGGACCTCAACAAGGCTATGGACTTACTCGCCCAGAACCTGTTGATCGTCGACATCGACCCAGAGCAGTTGACAGATGACAAGGTTCCCTTGGGGCATGTGCTTATGCAGAATCCCTTGGCGGGTACAGCGATCAAACGCCAGCGCGGCATTTGGTTGACGCTATCGTCAGGACCACCGCGTCGCGCCGTGCCCATGACTGTCGGCAACGCCTTGCAGCACGCTCAGATATCTCTGCAACAGCAAAACGTAGGCATTGAATACGTCGCTCGTGTGTATTCCTCTGGATTTTCTAAGGATCAAGTCATTGCCCAGCAGCCGACTACAACCGATCTTCCCGAAGGCGAAGTGGTGGATGCGCGGTTACTGGTGTCGCTTGGATCACTACCCAAGAAGTACGTCATGCCCGATATGGCTTACCGCAGTTCTGAGGGAATCCAGTTGCAGCTCGAGAGTCTTGGGTTTCAGGTTCGTGTGCGTAACCATGGCACCGTTATCCGTGGCCTTTCATCGGATACCATCATCCGGCATGTCCCGTCCCCGGGCTTCCCGATCTCAGCGGGCGAGCCGATCACGCTTTACCGGAATCAATGAGCCCGATGCGTAACATCCAGCTTGCTCCATCCCTACTGGCGGCGGATTTCGCCGATCTTAGGGGCGCTGTAAAGCTTCTTGACGACGCTGTTGACATCTTTCACATCGACATTATGGATGGTGACTTCGTCCCCAACATAACCATGGGACCAATGATTGTAGCGGCGCTCCGTCAGCATACCGATGCGGTTTTCGATGTCCATCTGATGGTCAGAAATCCCGACGTCTGGATTGGCCCATACCGGGATGCTGGAGCTGACTGGATTAGTGTTCATTACGAAACGGCGCCACATCTTGAGCGAACGTTGAGCTGTATCCGAGAGTCGGGCGCGCGTGCTGGCATAGCCCTCAACCCTGGTACC
The DNA here is from genome assembly GCA_002722645.1 of Acidobacteriota bacterium. Taxonomy (GTDB): domain Bacteria; phylum Acidobacteriota; class UBA890; order UBA890; family UBA890; genus UBA890. The sequence continues at coordinate 68,321 of PBML01000004.1, read as the reverse complement.
TATCCGGATGGGCTCGAATATGTGCTCAACGATACCGACTTCGTTCTTGTAATGTCGGTAAATCCGGGCTTTGGTGGCCAGAATTTCTTGGTGTCGAGCTTGAAGAAACTTTCTGCTCTGCGGACGCGGCTTGACGAAAAGGGACTTTCCCTGGTCCAACTCGAGATCGACGGTGGCGTGGATGCTACCAACGCAAGCGACATCGTTCGCGCTGGGGCTGACATACTGGTGGCTGGTTCGTCGGTGTACCGGTCGGAGGACCCACTGCAGGCTGTCGAGCAGCTTCTTGCCAATGCCCGCGCGGGTCTCTGAGTGAGATGCGGCATATTAAATGCCGTTCGGTGATTCCTGGAGCTGATCAGCCATGAAGATGCTGGTGACTGGGGCGGCAGGGTTTATCGGTTCCCACCTGTGTGAGGATCTCGTTCGCCGTGGCGATAGCGTTGTCGGTCTTGATTGCTTCCTTGGCAACTACGACCGGCAACTAAAGGAGGGGCATCTGACCCGGCTCGCCGGAGAGGCAAGATTCGAATTGATTGAGGCGGCGGTCCTTGACGCTGACTTAAGCTGGCTACTAGAGGGTGTCGACCATGTGTTCCATCTCGCCGCGCTACCTGGCGTGCGTTCTTCTTGGGGACATACTTTTGCNGATTATCTGACGCATAACGTTATGTCCACCCAGGTNTTGCTTGAGGCTTGCAAGAGGGCCCGCATACAGCGATTCACCTACGCTTCATCATCGTCCGTGTACGGTGATACTAGCGTGCTGCCGATGGGAGAGGACTCCTCGACTTGNCCCTATTCCCCTTATGGGGTCACCAAGTTAGCGGCTGAGAACCTAGTACGTCTGTATCACAGAAACTTCGGCGTGCCGACTGTATGTGTNCGGTATTTCACAGTCTACGGACCGCGCCAGAGGCCCGACATGGCTATTCAACGCTTTTTGCGGGCAGCCCTCGNTGGTACGCGCATTCGGGTGTTCGGTGATGGCGAGCAGAGTCGCGACTTCACATACGTCGACGATATTGTCGAGGGCACCTACTGTGCTGCCGCGACGGGCCAACTGGGTGGCGTATACAATATTGGAGGTGGTAGTTGCGTGACGCTGAATGAGCTGATCGCTTTGATCGAAGCGGTGTCCGGTGTCCATTTGCAGGTTAAGCGCGAAGAGGCTAAGCCGGGTGATGTCCGGTCCACCGAGGCGGACTGCAGTCTTGCGAAAGNCGCGCTCGATTTCATCCCTAAGACGTCATTGAAAAATGGAATTGCCAAGCACTGGGAGTCGTTGGTGTCCGGGGACTTTGGAAACTGATATGTATTCGTCTTGGTCATCTTTGTGGATAATCTTCGTGTGTGTCCTCTCCCTCGTGTTGGTTGNCACTGGATGTGGGGGCGGCGCTGCGATNCTGACCGCTGATCCNACCGGAGCACCGCTTTTCGAACAGGGTCAGGATGCNCTAGTCGAGGAGGACTGGAAAAAAGTGGTCGCCGCCTTTGATACCCTTTTGCGCAACTACCCGTCCAGTCCGTACTTGGCCGAAGCGCGACTTGGGATCGGCCGTGCTTACTATGAGCAGGGTAGGGTCGAGAGTCTAATCATGGCGGTGGATGCGTTTCAGGGGTTCCTGACCTATCATCCGTCCCACAAATTTGTCGATTANGCTCAATANATGATCGGCATGACTTATGTGAAACAGATGCGGACCCCGGATCGTGATCAAGCTCCNACCCGGAGCGCCNTAGANGCCATGGATCAATTTCTCGTNAATTATCCGGATAGTCCCTTGCACGCTAGTGTCGTGGAGGAACGAATAAAAGCTATCGACAGTTTGGCTACCCACGAACTCCAAGTGGCCCGNTGGCAAGCCAGTCGTGATGAGGACTGGGATGCGGCGATTGACCGGGTGAATTTCGCTCTTGAGTCATTTCCTGAAACGACGCTCAAATGCGACCTGTTATTTACAATGGGAGACGCATACAAAGAGGCAGCCCAATTCGAAAACGCAGTTTTGTATTACGAGCGTGTCACTAACGAGTATCCGGACTGTGACCTTGTAGAAGATGCNCAGGAGCGCATTNGAGAGATCAATGGGGGTTAACTTCTCGAGAGCAGGATAAGAAGCCGAACCTCTGGTCGACGAGTNGCAAGCAAATTGCTTGCGTGTTCCANNGCTTAATTAAAAGACCTGCGCCCTGAGNCTGGGTACCGATNCATCCCATCGTTTTACTTGACACTGGAGTATCAGGCGGNAGTGCTTAGGAGCGCGAGCTCAAATAAATCGCTCGTAATTGACTGAGGTTCGGTGGAAGGACCAGCGCTGCCAGTTCAACCGCAGGGATCTGNTCAAAGAATTGATTGATTGCGTCGAGGCGGTCCCCCAGTGTTTNGGATTGAAGGCCNANGGCCAATGATGCAAATCGAGGGTCGTTTTGAGCCAAGACGCGTGCCTCTTCAAGGTCGGCCTGGAACCATTCCCCGGCCGACCGGTCGCTCATTGTTTCAGTGAGCCGCTCCAACTTCTGTAGGGAATCAAGGCGCTCAAGGTCCANATTCGGCTGGTTCGGATCGCTCATCACTGCTCCTGTGCTTCGGTCAGCACCAGTTGGAGCTCGAGACGGCGCTCATTTCGCCATACACCGAGGGTAACGTGGTCACCGACGAACCGTGGCACCAGGGCGAGCTGCGCATCATCAAAGTTACGGACTGGCTTGTGATCAACATCGAGGATTACATCATCCCGGCGAAGGCCTGCCTCGGCAGCGATTCCTGGATCTGCCACCATCAGCCCCTGTCCTTCTTCTAACCCGATCGAGGCGGCTTTTTCGTCGCTGATGCTCGGGTAAAACTGGAGGCCGGAAAAGTCGACACGCCGGACGCGCCCATAGGCGCGTAGTTCACTCGCAGCTTTCAAAGCTCGCTCGATTGGAATGGCGAAACCGAGCCCTTGAGACCCACCGGTGTCACTAAGGATGAACGTGTTGATACCGATGACCTCTCCCGAGGCATTGGCCAGCGGCCCCCCGCTGTTACCGGGATTGATGGCGGCATCGGTTTGGATCATGTCCGGATAGAATAGCGACGATCTTGTCTGCTGCCGCGTCGAAGGGACAAAAGACCTCTCAAGTGCCGATACCACCCCGACCGTGACCGTTGGGCGGAACCGGCTCTGCTCGGTGATGCCTCGCCCGCCCACAGGGTAGCCAACGGCGACTAGCCATTCACCAACAAGCAGGTCTTTAGCGGCGCCTAGCTGTGCTGGCTCCATCCCGTCCGGATCGCATTTAAGTAGCGCTACGTCAAGCTCCGGGCTAGTTCCAATCACCTCTGCCAAGCGCGATTCACCATTCGGGAGTAGCAGCCTGATCGTATCTGCGCCGCCAACGACATGTTGGTTGGTGAGGAACTCGCCGGCGGGCGAAATCATCACTGCGGAGCCTGATTGCACCGTGAAGCGACGCGTTGTCGCCGGACCTAAACCAAAAAAGTCCCGATAGAATGGATCGTTGAAAATAGGTACTCGTTGTATGCCGGAGACAACCACAGAGGCTACGGAAGGGGAGACTTTCTGGACGGCCTGGACGATGACACTTAGACGCTCCTCGGCGATGGCCTCTTGTGTATCCGCGGCACCTTGTTGTATTGGGATGGCAGACGTCATTGTGGCGCACAGCGCCAGGACAACTGAGCTAGTAGTTGTGCGAAAAATCATGAATTTGGCACCGGAATCTTGGAATGTTAGGAAAGCGAGGCGCGTCCATCGACAGAACTTGTAACAATAATGATATGACAACCAGGGTGCGGTGCGCAGTCACGATAGCAGGCTCGGATTCCGGTGGAGGCGCAGGGATTCAAGCTGACCTCAAGGTCTTCCAGGCGTTCGACTTATACGGGGCATCGATCGTTACTGCGGTGACGGCACAGAACAGCGGTGAGGTACTTACCATCGAACCGATCGATGCCCTAGTCGTCGACGCACAAATTGAATCCGTCGCTGCCGATCTTTGCATCGATGCGGTTAAGACCGGGATGCTTGTCAATGCTGCTACCGTTTCCACAGTAGCTGCCGCCTTCGATCGCCATATGTTGCCAAACCTAGTCGTAGATCCAGTGCTCGTCGCGACAAACGGTACACGATTGCTTGATGACGAAGGAATCACTGTTTTGTCAGAGTCTTTGCTACCCCTAGCTCGTTGCGTTACGCCGAACGCGGCTGAGGCAGCGATATTGGTTGGTGAGCCGGTCGAGAGCATTGAACAGATGGGGAGAGCGGCAGAGCGCCTTTGCTCGATGGGGGCGGATAGCGCAGTAGTTACTGGTGGTCATCTAGGTGTTGATGGTGCATTGATCGACATCTTTTGCGACGGGGCCCAAGTACACGAACTGCACGCGGGATCTTGTTTGGAGGGTGGGGGTCACGGAACGGGTTGTGCCTTCTCAGCCGCCCTGGCTGCGGGACTAGCTAGCGGGTTGAGCGTTTATGAATCTGTTCGGGGTGCCCAGCACTACGTCGGACAGGCACTTGCCTCGGGATTTCTTGGCGGTGTTGGCGAAACGCTCCTTTGGCACGACGTTAAACCGGCCATCTTCCTAGAAGGAGACGATCAAGAGTAAGTGCAACTGACTAAGCAATTTGAACGTGGGTATGAGTCTCCGACTCCAATTTGCAATTATAAAGCGGGTTGCGCCAGGCGCTTCTAGCTTCTGAGGGGAACCGTTTAACGATTGTCCTTGTACACAACACCACCCTTCATGACGAAGCGCACACCATCCTCAAGAACACGGATGTCTTCGAGCGGGTTCCCCTCGACAGCGATCAAGTCGGCCCACTTGTTGACCATCAATGTTCCGACATGATCTTCGATTCCAATGAGTTCGGCGGCATCAGCGGTGGCCATTTTGATGGCCTCGAGTGGCGGCACACCAAGTTCTTCGACCAGGATGCCGAAGTCTCTAGCGTTACGACCGTGAGGGAAAACTGCTGCGTCAGTGCCATAGGCGAAACGCACGCCCTCTTGGTACGCACGACGTAGCTGTCTGCGTTGCGCATCGGCGATGGCGATGGCTTTGTCAATTCCGTACTGTGGCACGCCATTTTCTGCCCCTTCATCAATAATGAAATCTAACGCGTAGAGCGTTGGCACCATGAACGTGCCGTTGGCTTTCATCGCCGCAATGCCAGCGTCATCGACTAGGCTGCCATGCTCGATTGACGCGACACCAGCGTTGGCAGCATCGACGATGCCGGATGCGCCATGGGCATGGGCTGCAACTTTTATTCCTGCCCTATTTGCTTCCTCTACGATGGCGACGAGTTCCTCGAAGCTGTACTGCTGCGCCCCAACCGCATCGCCTGCAGATAGAACGCCGCCAGTAGCCGTAACCTTTATTAGGTCGGCTCCGTACTTGACCTGCCGGCGCACCGCCTTCCGAACCTCGTCGACTCCATCGGCGATCTCAGCGTACCCGGGAAGGTCGATATGCGGGCTCCAGCCGTTGATGTCTGCGTGTCCGCCAGTGATGCCGAGACCACGAGTAGCTACGTAGATGCGTGGCCCAGGAATCACACCAGCGTTGATCATGTCGCGCACCGCGACATCGCCGTAGCTATTAGAACCAGTGTTGCGGATGGTAGTGAAACCAGTGTCTAGGGTGATTTTGGCATTTACCACCCCATGAATGGCCCCGTGCCCTTCCGTTTCCCGTAATGCTTGCGTGTCACCACCATCACCCGGCGTACCGGTGATGTGAACATGGCAGTCGATAAGACCGGGAAGGATGGTGAAGTGCCCTAAGTCTATGATCTGAGCGTCGGCTGGAATCGATACGTCCGCGGCAGTACCGACCGCCATGATTATGTCGCCGCGTACTAATACGACGGGGTCGTCGATTGGTGGGGCGCCGCTACCGTCGATCAGGCGCGCGGCCCGAATTGCACTGACACGCTCCTGGGCTACAACGGGTGTGGCAAAAAGGGAACTCAAGAAAACGAAAACGATTACTTTCACGACTCGCTTCAAGACAGCCTCCAGATGTTAAGTAAGAGTTGGGACAACGCCCATACTCTATAATTTCTTTTCCTGTTGGCTATCCCGGAACTTGAACATGTCTCTTCTACGCCTACAGCACATTGGCATCGTCGTAAAGAATCTGAAGGATGCGTGTGAGCGTTTTGAGGTTTTGTACGGGCTGAAGTCGTGCGATTTTCGTGACGACCAGGGCAAGGGCATGCAATACGATGCTCGCATATTGCTCGGTAACGAGTGCTGGTTGCACTTGGTGCAAAACTGGGATGAGCGGGCCCGGGTCAATAAATTCCTACGGCAGCGTGGTGAGGGCCTCGAACACATTGCCATCGAAACTGACGACATTGAGGGTGATGTAATGCACCTACGGGAGATTGGCGTCCCGATCTTTGAGGACCGGATATTCCCGGCCAACGATGGTTATGAAGCGTTTGTCTTTCCCGACCAGCTTCCCGGCCTCACAGTAGAACTTATTCAGGGGCACGAAACGAGTTGGGTGTACCCTGAAGAGGCGCTCGGCAAACCGATCAGTGAAACGCTTAAAATCGTTGGTCTTCAACACCTCGGCTTGGCAGTGAAAGACGTACAGTATAGCTGCGAGCGCTTCGAACACCTATTTGGATTAGAGGCCCGCGATATTCAGACGGCTGATCCCACGAGAGCCGGCTCTGGCTCTTTAAGCGAGGCCCACATACCCTTCAACAACGAGTGCTGGCTTCACCTGGTGCATGACCAAGACGAGTCTCCAACAGGCGAGTTCTTACGCCAACGAGGTGAGGGACTCGATCATTTGTCGCTACAAACCAACGATCTCGATGCCGACGTGGAGCGTTTGGTCCAGCTTGGCTTGCCATTTTATGGTGGCGGTATTAACGAGAGCGAAGAAGGTCGTTCTGCGACCGTCTATCCGGACCAACTGGCAGGCATCACCGTCGAGCTCGTGCAACCGTACGGGGCGGATTGACGCCGGGGAGCAAGGTTCATCGCCTACGAGCTAGATGATCGGGTCGAGGTCGTGCGCTATTCCGAAAGTGTCTTACGCTCGTATGTTGAATGCATGCTAGCGGCGATGGGTGCTTCTGCGGAGGAACGTCGCACCGTAGCCGACGGGCTGATTACCGCCAGCTGTTGGTGGCACCCGGGGCAGCATCAAGGGCTCGAAAAGTTGTTTCGCTACGCTCGAAGGGTGGGCAACGGGGGCATCGTTCCCGGTGGAGCAATGGAATACGTGCGGGATAACGCTGCCACGGCATTGCTCGATGCTGCCAAGGGGTTTGGTTACGTCGCTGGGCAGCGTGCCATGTCCGGCGCTGTGCAGAAAGCAAAAAAGAGCGGCATTGGGATGGTCGGTGTGTACAACAGCAACCATTTCGGCATTGCTGGATACCATGCCATGCTTGCAGCGCGGAACGATCTGATAGGCATCGCTCAGACTAACGCCGGTGCGGAGATGGCGCCGTGGGGCGCAACACGTACGGTGCTCGGGACCAACCCCTGGGGTATTGCGATTCCGAGATCTAAGGGGAACGATCCAATTCTGCTCGATATGGCTCTTACCCAATCCGGCAAGGGAATGATGCGATGGCTCGAGCGTGCCGGTGTGTCAATGCCTGATAACTGGGCGTTGACGACCGACGGTGAGCGCACCACGGATCCCGGCAGTGCCATGGAAGGTCCGTTATTACCAATTGGTGAACATAAGGGTTACGGACTGAGCCTAGTAACCGATGTGCTGTGTGGCGTGATGACGGGCGCACTGTTTGGTGGATCTGTGTTCCAGGACGATACTAACTATGGCGTAGGCCACGTTATGATCGCTATCGATCCGGAAGCGTTCCTCCCGCGTCCGGATTTTTATGCGCGTCTCGATGAATTCGTCGAAGAGGTTTTGTCGGTTCCACCAATCGATGCGAATCGCCCGGTGATGCTTCCGGGTGGGGCTGAGCACGCACGGGCTCGTGAAAGACTCGAACATGGTATTCCCATCGATGTCGAGACGGTTAAGCGACTTCGTAGACTGTCCGCTGAGCTCGGTGTTGCGTTTCCGGTCGCAGGTGCGACGGGTTCATTGGAGAAATAAAAGTGACTGAACTTCTTCACATTGGAAGCGTCTCGGCCGAACGTGGCAGCGTGAGCCGTGGCGGGATACCGGTGGATATAGATCTCCGTGGTGGGACCGCCGATATCCCGATCATCGTGTGTCGTGGCGTCCAGGATGGGCCGGTGTTGTGGCTTAACGGAGCAACGCATGGCGACGAACCGGAAGGTGCTTTCTCCATATTCAAGCTGCTGGAATTGATCGACCCTCGACAGTTAAACGGCACGATAGTTGGCGTACCGGCGATCAACGTGCCNGCGTTCGCTGCCGGCACTCGTGGCAATCCGGCGGACACCTTTTCCTATGACATGAACCGGATCTATCCAGGAAGCGCGGAAGGCTACCCAACCGAACGTACTGCCTGGNCCCACTGGACCGCTATGGAGCCGATTTGCGACCTTCAGATCGCGATTCATTCGGGTGGCGATCACTCTTACTTAGCGCACATGATTTTTGCTTCCGACAATCCTCAGAGCCTCGAGCTCGCCGGCGGGATGGGGCCACAATGGGATTTGGTATTTCGAGCCCCTACCGGGGCAGCTAACCCATCGTCAAAGATCGCCGAACTTGGCAAAGCCGGGATCACTGTCGAACTGGGTGGCAACTGTCGCAGCCTGACGAATGATTTCGACATTGTCGCCGCCGACCTTGCGGGTAGCTACGTAAATGTGCTGCGTCACTACGGGATGATCGAAGGGGAGGCACAGTATGCTCGNTCCTGGCGCATGGGGCACCAGCAGGCGTTATTGGCGCCAGCCTCGGGAATGTTTGTTGGCAACGCTGACCTTCGCTTCGAAGAGCCGATCGATGCGAATACCTTGCTGGGGGAAATCTATAACCTGCACGGCATGGTTGCCGCCGAAGTGAGGGCGCCTTGTGATGGCGTGGTATTCGGCCTGCGGTCCCGACCATCGGTGTCCGCGGGCGAGTGGTGTTGCTTCTTTGGGATCATCGACGAAACTCGCGATGACCTGTTGTCGGNGGCTTCAGGGTAGCTCTGTCCGGTCGCACGCGTGTCGTGCTATGAATTCACCTCGCCCCGCTGTCGCATCGGGCACTCCGTCGCGATTAATTACCTCGCCACGTGACAATGTCAGCGTCGGCATGCCATATAGCCTCATCCCCGAGAAGGGGCTGTAGTCTATGTTGGAGTGAAGCTTTTCGTGGGCGATTTGTATTACTCGCTGTGGGTCGATGAGGATCAAGTCTGCGTCCGCGCCAACTTGCAATGAACCCTTTTTCGGATACATACCGAAGATCCGTGCTGGTTGGGTCGAAACAAGCGCCACAAACTCTTCTTGGGTCAGCCGTCCAGTTTTCACACCCTCGGTGTAAATCAACGGCAGGCGCGTCTCGATGCCAGGCAGCCCGTTGGGGATTCGAGTGAAGTCGCCGCGCCCTTGTTCCTTTTGGCCAGCAAAACGGAACGGTGCATGATCGGAAGCAACCTGCTGAATCGAACCGTCAGCGAGGCCTTCCCACAGCACTTCGTGGTGCTCGGCGCCACGTAACGGTGGACTACAGACAAACTTGGCGGCTTCGAAACCACGCGTGGGATTGTATTCATTATCCGTCAATACGAGGTATTGCGGACAAGTCTCGCATACTACAGGCAACCCTCGAGCCCGAGCCTTTTGAACGTGCCGTAGCGCATCTGAGGAAGTGACGTGTGCGATACAGAGCGGCGCGCCAGCCAACTCTCCGAGCACCAGAGCGCGGTGCGTAGCTTCCCCCTCGACCAAGGGAGGACGACTTTGTGGGTGAAATTGGGGACCTGTCTTTCCGCTGGAGATGAAGCCATGAATAAGATGGTTCACCGCNCAGTCGTTTTCACAGNGCAGGTAGGCAAGGCCATCGTTCGCCGCTGTTACTTCAAGTAAGCGCAACAGGGCGTCGTCGCGCACGACCTTGTCCGCATAGGTCATGTAGATCTTGTACGAGGGGAACCCTTCTTCTATGAGAGCGGGTATCTCTTCAAGCACATCATCCCGCACATCGGTAACGATGATGTGAAACCCGTAGTCGATCACCGGTTTGCCGTTGGCATCTNTGAGCCGTCTGCNTACGGCTTNACGNAGGGTCTCACCATGGCGCTGCAGCGCAAAGTCGACAATCGACGTGACNCCACCACATGCAGCCGCGACTGTCCCAGTGTGGAAGTCATCGGCTGTTTCGATCGATAGACGATCGATAGGGTGTTGCAAGTGNACNTGAGAATCGATACCGCCAGGCATCACCAATTTNCCACGCGCGTCGATTANCGTGNTGGTATTTGGTAGCTGGGATCNGATCGNTGCAATNTTGCCATCACGGACCAANAGGTCAGCACGTGTNGANTCCGAGNCNGTTACCAGGGTNCCNCCCTGAATCAAAAGNTCCCCTTTCATCTCGTGCCTGCNCGGAGCTTTNCAATATGGTCNCCCAAGCGTTCGAGTGCCTCANTAATCTTGGCCTCNTTGGCCAGTAANGAGATACGNACGAAGTACTCCCACTTTTGCCCAAATGATTTNCCNGGGAACATCAACACNCCGGTCTGACGCAGNACATCCAAGCAAAANTCTTCGGCNGGAACACCAAAGGGTGAAATATCTGCCCACATGAATAGTCCGCCGCCCGGGTGCCCATAGGAAATTCCCATGGNGTCNAGGCCGNCAGTCATACAATCNCGCCTTCGNTGATAGATCGNACGGAATTCCGCAGGAACATNCGGTGCTTCTTCCAGAGCAGTAAGTGCTGCGTTCTGGGACAGCAGTGGGCATGGGCCAGATGTNGCTGCCTTGANCCNTTCNACTGCGTCAATGAAGGCTGGNTCCCCGANNANNTANCCAACGCGNAANCCTGTCATCGCATAGGCNTTNGAGAAACCNGACAAAGTCACTGTACGCTCNCGCATTCCCTCNCAGGCNACNGTCGANAATAGTCTCTNATTGTCGTAGACAACTTCTTCGTAAATNTCATCGGAAACCACCACGANATCTAGNTCACGCGCTGCTTCNGCTATGCGTNGNACGCCGTCCGCNCGNACAAGTGCTCCCGTCGGNTTGCTTGGGTTCACNAGNACGAGNATTTTGGCNNCCTGAATNCCTTGGCGAAGGTCATCCGCATCAAGNTCAAANCGTAGGTCTTTNCCAGTAGGAATTTCGACGATACTTCCACCGGCAGCGCCGATCGCTTGGTCGTATGACGAATANCGTGGGTCAGGCGTCGCTACACTATCNCCNGGATNTACAAGAGCTAGCATGGTCAGGAACANNCCCTCTTGGCCACCNTTGGTAATGATGATTTCCTGCTCCGGGTCGAAGTCCAAGCCTTTCGTNATCTGATANTGGTTGGCGACGCTNCGACGCAGNTCGAGAAGNCCGCGNACGGGNATGGAAGAAGGTGTTGTCTNCATCCGACGCNAAGTCCCCTCAATGATTTCAGCGGGNGTATCNAGNTCNGGGTCGCCGCGACCGAGCGAGATGACATCATTCTTTTCGGCGGCAAGTTCCATGAGGTTNTAGCGNAGCGANGTNGCCTTNTCGCCCGANGACACCNCNCNATTTTTCATTGCNTGCANNAGCCTTTTTGNTCNANTGTCCAGATGGCGGCNCGCTGCGAAGGNGCTGCTGTNCAGATAGAAAAGGCNTGCTTCCATGTCATGATCTTCTTAACTAAATNCTCCGGACCAACGACATAGCCAAGTCGAAANGAACTGATTCCGGCAAGNCCATCGAAGTTGCCGATCACCACGGTATGTGGACCCACNGCGGGCCAGCCAAAAGTNGAATNACCGAACGCTAAGCTGCCGACATTTACGATGCACTTCGTTTTCTCGTCTGCTTGATAGCTCGTGTCACCGACCATGGTTTTCCGGAGAACCTCGTCAGCGTCTGTGGTACCTGTGGCAGATTTTTCAGTAGCTAGCTCAGAGTATTGAAGTGGGGGAGGGGCCATTTTTACATCCGCCGGTTGCACGACTTGTATCCCAAGAATGGCGAAAAGCTTCGAGTGTCGCCCACCTTCATCATCCGCGGAGGCTCGAGCACCTTCCGATAAGCCCAATCCCAAGAGAGTGGCGAAAAGTGCTTCTCCTTCGCCGGCGGTAATGATGGTCTCCTGTTCTGCGTCGTATTGCGGCCCGCCAGCTATAACGACTCGTTGGGTGAGCTGCTGGCGTAGTTCGAGAACACCAGGCCTGGTGGTGTAATGGGTCTCGCCAGCGAGCAGGTGGTTGCGCAAGTCTTCGAGCAGCTCTGCATCTAGTGGCTCTGCGCGTATCTCGATCGGTGGTACGGAAGTTCCACTAAGCTCGCTAGTGCGTCGTGCCAAGGCGCGCTTTGTGCTTGATGCTCCGTAATCGCTCATTCGGCTAGCTCGTTAATACGGGCCAAGACACTATTCACACCTTCCTCGTTCAGTGCTGCTGACAGACGTTCGCCATTGAAGCGCAGTCCCTGGACTTCCCCAGTGAGTCGGGCAAGAAACGTGAACGCTGGCGCCAGTTCGAGCGGGTCTGCCCATTGCTGCTGTTGTTTCGGTGTGGCTTCAACGGTTTGTTTGTCGGTCAGCCCGGTTGGCTTTATGTGCAGGCCCGGCGTGATCGTGTTGACGCTGAGCGGCAGTGTATCGAACTCCAGCGCTAGACACTTAGTCAGCGCTTCCAGGCCGTACTTGGAGGCACAATAGGCAGCCTCGCCCCGAAAAGGCGCAATACCGGCGCGCGATGACACGTTGATTACCGAGCCGCCCTTCTCAAGCATGCTAGGGAGAAAGCCTTGCGTGAGCACAAAAGGCGCTGTGAGGTTGATTGCCAGTGTAGACGTCCAGTCCTCGGAGCTTGTTTTAGCAACCTCAGCCTCCTTCAGCACCGCAGCGGCATTGACTAGTACCTGAAGGTGTACTGCCTTGGTTTTGACCTCGGTAATCGCCTCATGGCATGCAGCTATCTCTGTCAGATCGAAACGCAGTATTTGCACCTGGCCGCCAGCTTGTTCGATAGCTGCGGCAGTTTCATCTAGCTCTTCGGTGGTGCGGTCGCAGACCCACACTCGAGCCCCATCGGCGGCCAGCGCGAGGGCAACGCCACGCCCGAGTCCTCTGCCGGCTCCAGTGACCACAGCCTCGGTTCCCGCCAGGCTGTTCCTCAAACCAACGTCGCCACGAGCCAGGCACAGGCGAAACCAAGGTAGTTGCCGAGCGCATAGCCGAAGATGCCCACGATGACCCCCGGGGTTACCAACTGGTTCCACTTCATTGCCATCGATAGAGCTAGCGCCGATCCTGGCCCACCGATCGCCGCTTGGCTGGCTACCGATACGGTGGACAGGTCTATTCGGGCCAGCCAGCCTAGGCCGTAGGCTACTAGCATGTGCAACAAAAGGATTGCGATCATCAGAGTGAAGATAGGAACCCCCGCCTTAACTACTTCAGAGAGCATCGACGAGGAGCCTAGAACGATGAAGAAAACGTGCAAGGCGAAGTACGACACCACCGTTGCCCCACGTAGTCGCTTGATGATTGGTAACTGAGCTATCACTATCGCGAACGTTGTTAGCCACAAAACCTCTGGGATCGCCGGTAGCTGTGCGGCTAGTTGCCGGGCTATCCAGAGGGCTAGCAACGGCAAAGCACCGAGTATCGAGATGTCAGTAATACTCATCGTGGTTTCGATCCACCCACGGCGGACTTCGTCTATGGCACCCTCCCCAGTTTCTTTGACGTTCTGCGCCTGGTTGGTCGTGTCGGACGTGTCCACTCCTGAGGTGACCACTGTATGAGCTAATCTGCGCGCGAAAATTGGGGAGAGGACTGACACGAGAGCAACCTGGGTGAGCAGGTAGGGAACCGTTGATAGGTTGTCAGCGACGGCTGCGGCCGCAAATGTACCGGCATCGATCTCCAGGCCCCGGCCAACTGCAGCAAAATTCATCCCGCCGCCAGCGAATGCGCCCGCAAACGCGCCGCTAAGCTTCCATGTTTCAGGCCCAATCCAACCAGAAAGGACTATGCCAGCGACTGCTCCCCCTACGAAACTTCCCGCGCCAGCAAATAGGTACGCTAAGATCATCGGGCGCCCGGCTCCCGCAAGCTGCTTGAGGTCTGAGCCCAGGATGATCAGCACGATGGCATAGGGAACAGCGAATTCGTACACCGCTTCCTGTGTCGGCGAAGTAAACGGGATGACTCCCAAATTCGCGAGCGTGATGCCAAGCAATGTGCACACTACTGCGGAGCTAATTTTCTCAATAAAGAGAACCCGGCCTTCCAGCCAGCGGGTAAATGCCACCACGGAAAGCATGAACGTGAGCAACAGGATCGGATCGCTGATCACAACCACACCGCACGCTCTGTTGGCTCGAATAGGTGCTCCGCCTGGAGACCTTGCGCGACACGGGTGATGTTAGTTATCACGTCGCTTGCCATACCCTTCTGGCCTCCTCCTCCGCCACCGCCAACATGCGGGGCTAACAGCACGTTGTCCAGGCCCATGAGCGGATGACCTGTGGGAAGGGGCTCCATTCTGAATACGTCGAGACCGGCACCAGCGATTTCCCTTTTACCCAGACAGGCAGCAAGCGCGTCCTCGTCGATGAGTCCGCCGCGTGATGTGTTGATAAGGACTGCCGTTGGCTTCATGGCAGCCAGTTGATTCGCTCCGATAATGCTTTCAGTTTGGGGGGTGTGAGGTGCGTGCAGGCTAAGGATATCTGACTGGGTGACGATGACTTCGAGGGAGACGTAGCGGAGACGCAGGATTTTCTCGAATTCAGGAGGAATCGGTGTGCGTTTCATGTACAGAACTTCCATATCGAAAGAGCGTGCTCGACGTGCCACCTCCAGCCCTATATCACCTAGGCCCACCAGACCGAGTACCTTACCGTACAGTTCGCTCAAGTCGTCGAACCGCATCCAGTTAAAAGCGATCGTGCGCTCGTCGGTCAACACAGGTTCCATACCGAGATCCTTGTAGGCTGCCGAGACAGTCTGTAAATGACCCGGAATCAGCTTGCGGTAGACACCTAGTGCTAGTGCTAGCGTATGTTCGGCAACCGCAATCGCGCCCCGATGCGGCATGAATGAAACTGGAACCTTGGCCGCGATCGCAGCATCGAGGTCAACTGCCCACGGGGCGCGCCCCTGTACCTGAATGAGTTTAAGGATAGGGCCTGCCGCATTTATCATTGCTGCCGTTATTCGTTGTTTCCCGGTCACAATCACGTCCGCGCCGCCGATTGTCTCTAGGCCCTCGGTGACGGCACCTTCATCCAGCCAATGCAAGCTGAAGTTGTCGGGAAGCAGCTCGGGTGTATAAAAGCTTCGGACCCACTCTGGTAAAGGCTCCACCACGACAATATGGAATGGCGTTCTCATAGCATTAAGTGTCCGGGATACCGTCCTACGGTTTCAAGTGCGGAGAAGGCTTGGAACGGGACCATTCGAAATCTCAGCGCAATAGGTCATCAAGTCGATAGGTCTTGCCGTTTTTGATCACCGTGTGGATGTTCCACGTTGCTCGGATATCGCTCAAAGGATCTCCGTCGATGATCACGAGATCCGCTAGCTTACCCGGCTCAATGGTCCCTAGGTCTTCTTTCGCTCCCAAGGCCTCTGCCGCCCACACTGTTGCAGTCTGGAGAGCCTGGAACGGGGTCAGTCCACCTTCAACGAAGTTCTGGATCTCGGTATGCAGGCTAATGCCGGGAGGGATGATCGGCGAATCAGTTCCAGCAACAACCTTCCCTCCACGCGCGATGAGGCGGCGAAGGGTGTCACCATAAGGCATGATGAGTTGTGTGACCATAGCGTTTTGTCGACGCGGATCTTGACGTAAATCACTTGCCTGCTGCGTGACTTGTTGTACTAAAGTTGCCGGAAACAGTTCGCGAAACCGCCGATCATTGAGCAGCGATGGATCCCTTGCGACCGCTAGCCAGAATGCTCCCGTGCCGGGTGAGCCATCGGCGATTCCCATGGTTGGTGTGAGCGTCATCCCCGAGGCAGCGAGCAAATCGATCACATCTTGATAACTTCGGTTGAGCTGGCTTACCTTTGGAGAGTACCCGCGTCGACTGGTGCCACGAATGTGCTCAACACCGTCGGCACCATACGTCATAGCCGGATACAACTCGTGCGAAGTCACGGGAATTCCGTACCGATGTGCTCCTGCCACTACACGCTTCTGCACCGCGTCCGGCAGCCGGACGTAGGTCTTGATTAGGTCGTAGCCAAGAAGGTTAGCTCGTTCCAACTGCAAGTCGATTTCGGCGCCAGCGTCGAGAGCCATCGAACTCGAGTAGTAAATTCGGCTCCCGTCAAAACTTTCACCGGTGAAAAACTCGCGCGGACCCGGCCGCACATCTGCGGCAATAGCCTCACGCATCTCCACTGCTTGGTATGCATTGGTTACTGGCTCGCGGACCGTCGTTACCCCATAGGCAAGCCAGATACGGTGAGTGACGGGTGACTGGTGCGTGTGCATCTCAATCAAACCGGGAATGACGGTTAGCGAAGAGGCATCCAGGATCGGGTCCGAAATTGGAACCTGAGAAACCTCGCTTTCGTCCCGAGCTTGTTGGCGCACGTCCTCGTGGAGCGAAGCGGAGTGGTTTTCGACAGCGGCGATTCGGTGTCCGTCAATTACGATGTCCACATCGGCACGAAGTCGATCGGTTTGCCCGTCGAACATGTGTCCCGCGTGAACTAGGCGACGGCGAACCGGGTTATGTCGTCGCCAGGTAAGGTTAAGGGGAATCTCTTCGATGTGACCATCTGCTAAGTTGACCCGCTTAAGATGTCCGTTGTTGAGATAGGCAATGCTGCCGGTGTCGGCTGTCCAACTTGGACTATCAGCGAGCTCGTTGGTGAGGCGACGAGCGGGGCTGATTGGTTCGCCATAGGGGTTTACATCGACCACCCACAAAGCACCGCTGGCCGTGAAAGCGATTTTGTTTCCGTCTGGTGACCAGACTGGCCCATCGTAATTCCTAGTCCCTATTGATCGATGTGGGAACGGCGAGACCAAGCGGTCATTGTCACCGTCCAAGGAGATCAGTAGAAACTCGTTACGACCCTCGCGAAAGCGTCCTGAGTACGGGGTTAGAGCTGCCACTGCTACGGTACGGCCGTCGGGGCCCCATGTTGGGCGACCAGGGTAGCGCAGAGCCGTATGCAATGTGGCCACCTCCCCTGAGTCAACTTCTACTGCCATCACGCGCCCACCTTCATCGAGGAAAGCTAGCTTAGAGCCGTCAGGGGAGAATGATGGAGCGAGCTCACGCCCTGGGAGATTAGTGAGCTGCTGTTCGTTGCCCGTGGCAAGGTTTCGCAGCCAGATGTCCAAGGTACCGGCACGGTTGGTTACAAACGCCAGNTGCCGCCCATCCGGAGAAAATGCCGGGTCGAGTTCAATGAAGGGATCCGATGTCAGGCGGACGGGTATGGTGCCTGATGAGCTCGAGAGGTTTCGTGGGTCAGTTGTTGCGAGTGCTCCGCTCGGGTNGGCATCAAGTGCCCCGGCAGTTGGGGTCACTGGTAAGAACCATAGATCTCCCACCGCCACGAAAGCAACGGCATCGCCTGCTGGCGAAATTGAGGGCGAGACGATCCCGCGTACCGGTTGAGCATCTGTAGAATCAAAGTCGCGTCGGCGCCGTTCGTATGGTTCTCGATCGAATGTTACACGCGCCTCGAACTCAACTATTTCGCCTGACTGCTGTTGGGGGCTGTCCAAATTGCTCNGGNGAAGCCGCTGATGTTTAACTTTGCCATCGGCGGTATAGAGGAACTCGTTGTCNGAGATCCAGGCAACCCGGAAGGGAAAGACGTCTTCGGCTAAACCAGATACCGTACGTGGNCCAGCATCGGATGTNCCAANTCCCAATTCCAACAACAGCAAACGGCTCGAGCCCTGCCCGATCTCGTTGAAAATCAGACGTCTGCCGTTNGGGCTAAAAGATGGGCCNGCAATCTCCCCNTCGACCTGAGCGACGGNACGNTCGTTGCCATCAGCCTGNCGAACAAGAACCTGTCCCCCTGGNTCTCCGGATTTCACGTAGGCAATGGCACTGCTGCTGGGNGCGTAGACCGGTGCAAAGTCTGGCATAGGATCGTTGGTGATTTGGGCAATGAGACCGCTTGTAACGTTCAGCTCCCAGATATCGTAGTTACCACTTCGGTCCGAAGAAAAGACGATTCGGCTTCCGTCATGTGACCAGGCTGGCTCACGATCGTCGAACAACCCAAAAGTGTGTTGTCTTAGATCCTGGCCATCTTTGNCGACGCTCCAGATGTGCCAGTTTCCGTCGCGGTAGGCTTGAAAGGCAATTTGTTCACCATCGGGCGCCCAATCCGGCTGGCGAGCATCACTGAGTTCATCGGTGATTCGGTGGGCCACGTGATTCGAGCCCGGGATGACCCAGATCGAGCCCAATAGATCGATCGCCAGTGTTTCACCGTCCGGGGACAGCGCTGCCGCGAGATTTGTNCCCTCGTGGATCACAACTTCGATTTGGCGGGGAGGGACTCCGGNTAGGGCATAAGCACCTACCACGAACGCCCCAATCNNCACTAGAGAAAACAAGAGTCGGCTNGTCATCCGACACTCCTNGGATACAAAACCAAGTGGAGCTGAGGGGGCTCGAACCCCTGACCTCGTGACTGCCAGTCACGCGCTCTCCCAGCTGAGCTACAGCCCCACCTGAGCCCTGATGTTCACCGTGCAACGATGTGAAAATCGAAAGTGAAACTCTATCCGCTGTATACGGATCAGGCGACCTCTCCAGATGTTTCAAGCGGCTGATCGTCAGCCGTTCCGGCTTGGCGGAGTTGCTCGACTTGCGCCTCTTTAGCCGTGATTTTCTCGATTAAAATGTCCATCGTGGCGACGCCGTTAGCGAATTCCTCGACTTCAGAAAGTGCAATAGAGTCACCATGCTCCTTGAGCGCCGCATGGACAGCTTGCCCGAGCCGAGCTTGGACCGCCATTTTTTCCCGGCGAAGCCTGTGTATGTCCAGTCTGAGGCGGGAAACGCGACCGCTCTTGCGAGTTTCGCGCTCGACCTGCTTGGAGATTTGT
Source organism: Acidobacteriota bacterium (assembly GCA_002722645.1). GTDB lineage: Bacteria > Acidobacteriota > UBA890 > UBA890 > UBA890 > UBA890. The sequence continues at coordinate 49,143 of PBML01000004.1, read as the reverse complement.
TTGATCTCACTCCAGACGCGGCCAAGTTGCTTACTGACTTGCCCCTTTTCCCGTTTTGCTTCCATTTCAACTTTCCCACTCATGCAGTATTGCCCCTCAAAGTTTCACCGTTATTCATTCTAGCGGAATTGGTCCCGGAAAGTTTGCCCCTGCACATTTGCAGTTGCTCCAATGGTGATCGGTAAGCGGGGGTATAGAAGTGAGTGGCACCGAGTATGTTTGTGCTGTGAACTCTAATCGAACAGTCCCGACAACCAATGCATGAGATTTAGCAGGAACTGATAGTTCTCTTCGGCGGAGGGTGCGTTCATGCCCATTGGGGAGCGTTCCGCACCGGCCACCTGTGCTGAAAACATCGCTGCTTCCCCGAATGCGGCGACCTGGCCGGTGCCGTGGCGCAAAACGGCACCCTGAAACCAGCCTACTGCGGCAAGCTGAGGTGTCGTATCAGTGAACTGCGCGGCCACCTTGGGGAGTAAGACCACGACATCGTCGCCCATCACCAACAGCGGGTCGATCGGTGTTTTGGGATGGGCACGGAAGGCTTGGCCAGTAAACGTCGTGACGCTTTCAATGTGTTCGCCTACTGATCGCCCGTTGGTGATCGGATGGGGCCTCAAAGAGCCGTCGGCTCGGGTGAAAATCATCCCGCCCCCGGCCCCCTCAATATCAAATCCTTCTCGGCGAGCGTATCCGTTGGTAAACAACAGCCCGAAGTATGCGGCGAGTTCGCTGGCGGCTCCTGGAAACGGCATATGGTCGGCGATCAGAAGGAGGGAGCCGCCGCTCTGGACCCAAGTTCCAACCGCCTCAATTTCGGACCGCGTGAAAGCCGATGGGTTCGGCAGCATCCATTCCTCGACGTCGTCTTCGTTCAACGCATTGGAAATCACCAGGATGCGGGCGCCAGCCAGTGACAGTTCGGTGAACTCCGTTGCCGCTGGGCGCACGATGTAGCCGTCCCGACGCAGCAGTTCAGCAAATGGTTTATACCGGCCCTCAGCAGTGTGAAAGTTGAAGTGTGCCTCGTCGATGAGGACGACTGGGCCGGTACCGATTTCGAAGGCAGGGTCAATAATTAGAGGTCGAAATTCCAAATCGGGACGTTGCTGTGCAGTGACGGGTAGTGGCGCGGCGACCAGAATCGCAAGCGCTAGATAGAGGGTAAGCGAGCGGTTTCTAGACATGCTTGGATCCTTTCGGGCTGGGTGTGGTTAATCGCGCTTTGGTTTTGTTCACTAGACTTCAATACACACCGAGATCATCCAGCCAGATCATTCCTTGACTGCCGGGCTTCATCGCACCTTTGTCTATCACGAAGACAATCGCGCGAACCTTGTCAAGGTCTAGTTGACCATCGGTTTGCGGATTGATTGACCGGAGACTAGTGAATGGGAAAGACACCTGCTCCCAATCCGTTTGGGTCTTCACAGACGTGAACCACCATTCTGTGGAGTCATCGGACGAGGCAAGGTTCTCGTCACGAACCTGCACCCACATTCGGTACACTCCGTCAGCTCGGATCCAGAACGTAATCCCCTCGCGACCTTCCAAGTTTCGGTCTTCCAAGTTGACCAAAGCAACAAACACATCCGGATGGTCCGAAGTAGGTTGGCCGAGGCGAAATGCCATCCGAATAGCGCCACCGTTGTGCCTGTCGCCATCTGGGTCGAGAAGATTTTCGTTGACCATCGATGTCGTGTCTCGACTTGCGACGAAGACCGTATTCTCGTCGAAACGATCAAGGATCTCTGCCGGCTCGACAGTTTTTGACCTGGGGGGCCAGTCAGCCGTGCGAGCTAAAAGCCTCTCACGTTCAAACACCGGGATCGGATTTGAGATAACCCACGGTACTTGCCAGCCATCCACAGCGACTTCGACCCTATAGACGCCGACTCCGGGCAGAGGGATATTGAGAGTCTCCAAAGTTTCAGCGAACATTTCTCCGTCACGCAAGAGCCGGATTTGGGCACCTGCGGGAACATGGCCGCCGGCGCGAGCACGCAAATTGGGTTCGTATGGAACGCTCTGTCCCATAGTCCACTGCCGACCGTCCCTGGATTCGATGATGAAAGAAAACATGTCGGCTGGGGCAAGGCCGTCAAGACCCATATAGAAACGTCCTTCTCTGAGCGCACCGAGTATCAAAGCTCGATCAATGTCCGCCTCACCCGACAGAGGGTTGTTAAGCAGCAGGTGATTCTGTGCCAGAGAGAAAAGTGAGTCGTAAGAAGGAAACTTTAAAGACCACTCGTCTATGATGGACAGTCGGTTGTGAGCGTCAGCCCCAAAGATCCCGATGACATCACGCCCCTCCAGCATGTCGTCCCAGTAGGTCAGAGTATCCTTTGGGGAAGTCATGATCCTGAGGAGCGAGTATGGCCGATTCAGCTGGAACAGAGCCAAAGTCATGATTGAACGAAGTCCAGCTCGACGCCACTGGTTATCCCCATTGATGATCTCTATGCCCCAAGGACCGGTGAGATTCGTAGCCGACCACTGAAGGCCCTTCCTTGGGGAAAGCGGGTGAGCTACGAACGCGAACCCGCCAAGATCATGAATATCGACGAGCCCGTCGGTAGCGTTTCCTGAAAAACGAAAACCTGGGTCTTCTTCTAGTCCTAGGGCAAGCAGGTGGCCCACAGTCGTTGAGAGTTCTGAGCCCACCAGGGCGAGAGTGTCACCGTGATAACCGGCATAGGGAAACGCATCGAGGTTGTTGTGGTCGGTAATCACGACGAAGTCGAGGCTATTGAGACGCGCTGCGGCGATCACGTCTTCGGGGCTCCCGCCCCCGTCTGAGAGCGTGGTGTGGACATGCACTACGCCGCTTGCTCGCTCGTATCCGTCATCTATCGCAATGCCTGTGAGCGGCATTGGTCCCCAGACCGCTACACGAAAAAGGTAGACCCCCAGGATGATCGAGACAAAAAGGAGGACGAAACTGGTCCGGTTTCGTGCGAACATCAACGGAGTATTTTCGATGTTCGTGCCGAGCGTTTGTCTATGAACACGTGTGGAATCAAAAGGCGTAACTCACTAGCGGCAGCACGCGCGTGCTCCCAACATTTAAGCTGAAGGTGCTTTGGGGGCTAGTTGGCACAGTACAAACAGAGGATAACGGAGACGAGACCAGTACCTGGGGAAACACGTCGATCTTCCTTGAGAGTAGGCTCACGCAGGGTAGTTTATAGAGGAGATTGAATACGTGTTCAACGGTACAGCCTGAAACGTCTACACATGTCAAAGAAGCGGGCTTTGGTGGCTCTCTCGGGAAGTTGACAGCGGCTGAAACGGGAGCAACATGAGTAAGCGGCCAATTTCGGCCGGGCCAGTAGCTTTTCGGAATCGATGAAAGTTGCTGCTACTAAACAGTTTGACCTTGGAAGGAAGCGAATAGGGTCTGGTGGCCCTCTCGGACTTCAAATCCGACGGGCGTCGTCGAAAGGCGGCGTTGCTGGGTTCGATTCCCAGGCGCTTCCGCTTTTTCCCATAAGAGGCGAGTATTGAACAGAATCCAAGGTGAGCTTGCTAATGTGTCAACACTCGTCGTGACCCTCACGACGTCAGCGGTTCTCATGGCGGGATGTGTAGCTCGTGCGAGCCTCGAAGAGAGGCTTGTTGCTGAGGATCAACGCATCACTGCAGAGGTCATCCGCATCATCGAGGACGAGAAGGGCATCATCACTGCCGATCTACGCGTTGAAACCAGAGAAGGTGTCGTTGTGCTCTACGGTGTCCAATCTGAGTTGGAATCAATCAGCGCTGTGCTGCGACGAATCTCCCGCGTCCGCGGGGTGGTCGAGGTCATCAACCGCATACGGATAATTCGTGCTGAAGCTGAGCGATCAGACAGAAAGAATCTTCACAGCTTGTAGGGCTACAATCGCCACCATGGCGACGACGGACCGGACCTCGCGGTTACTTGCTACGCGGGCCCATGAGAATTTGGTCTCAGGAGGTTTCTGTTGTGGGCTAGGTCGGGGGACGAGCCGCGGCATGAGTCCCGGAACCTCAACCATCAGGTCCTGGTATTCCGCGCCAAAAATCGATTGCAACCGTAGTTCTTCAACGTGAATCGCGGGCAAAAAGAAGGCGATGAACAGTAGTACGTAGCCGAATGTCCACCAGGCTGCATCCTCCACGCTGACTGCGAGTCCTAGGCCCATCAGGAAGCTACCGAAATACAATGGATGGCGAACAAGACGGTACGGACCACCACGAGCCAGCTCAACGTTCTTTTCGAGGTAACCAGCCCCCCAGACACGTGCTGCTTGCCCGAGGATGATCAAGGCCACCCCGATCGTCAGACCGGTCCAATGTGGGTTGCTGAAAGCAACATAGATGAGGATGACAATGATTGTGACCCGGACACGGTTGTGTGCTACCCACCGCCGCCATCGTCTTGTCAGTTCAGCCGGCATGGTATTGATTAACCTGCCTTAGCGACCGAGGTTGATAGACGCCTGAGAGCTGCGCCGACCACATCACCAGAGGGTAGAGTTTCTAGGCAGGCTCTCGTACCCAAAGGGCACCGTCTCTGATGACAGTAGGAACATGGTTGGAGGCTGGTGACGACCTGATCAGCCGGATCAATAGGTCCGAGGCGATGTGGCGAAGTCGGCCCGAAAACCCCCACAGTCGGTGTCTGGTTGGCGACCGCTAGGTGCAACGGGGCGCTGTCGCCGCCGATAAACAACTGAGCGCGGTTCAGCAACGCGGCGAGTTGGGGCAAGGTGGTGGGGAATGCTGCCATGTTGCCTTCGCCAGCTGTGGCTGCTAAGTGATGTGCCGAGCGTTGNTCTCCCGGGCCCCAGCACCAAAAAACAGTCATGCCTGTCTGGCGGTATAGATCCCGACCGACAGCGGTTTGCTGTTCCAGTGGCCATCGCTTGCTCTGCCAGTTAGCGGAGCCGTGCATGACGATGAACTTTTCGATACCTAGTTGGTCGAGTTCGGCGCCCACCAGGACCTCGTCTTCCCTGTTGTAAACAGGCGGAAAGCGCCGCTTTGACTTGGACACCCCGGTTGCCTCCACAAGGTGTAGGCTGCGCTCGATGATGTGTGCCTCGGGGTCCGAAGGTGGAGCGCTGACGTCATAGAGTCGGGATGCAAACGGCTCGCGGAGATCGCGGTCGGCAAGTCCCCAAACACGGGCACCTGAAAGACGGGCGAAGATTGCTGACTTCGTCAAGCCCTGGAAATCAAGTGCTAGCTCGTACCGTGCCTCACGAAGTTGGTTTATAGCTCCTCGCATCGATCTAAGAGACTCCGGCCGCCAGAAACTCCGGCGCCAGGCGTGTGTATCGAGTACGTGAACGCTGGGACCGTTTGGGATGCGCCGTAACAGTGGCGCCGCTGNTGGTTCCACCGCCCAGCCCAGATGGGTGGAGGGCCAAGCGTTGCGTAACGCACTATAAGCGGGCAGCGTGTGAATGACGTCACCAATCGAGCTTAAGCGCACGATCAATACACTGCGGGGGGCTCTTTCTCTCAAGCTTCTTCTTGGATCGTGTGCAGGATATCGGTGGTGTTGTGGGTCTTGGGCCCGCCAACGAGAGCGACGCGGACACCGACTCTATGCGCTGTTGCCTTCTCAGGTACACCCGACTTGTAGTCTGTGCCCTTACAGTGAACGTTGGGACGGAGTAGTTCGATCAGACGATCCGCAGTCGGCTCAGCAAAGATCGTGGCGTAGTCCACCATTCCCAGTGCGGTTACAAGCCGTGCTCGATCCGCGNCCCCCATGATCGGGCGACCGGGACCCTTGAGTACCCGCACGGTATCGTCAGCGTTTATGCCGACGACAAGAATGTCTGCCTCAGCCGCAGCGCCTTGTAGGAAGGCAATATGTCCTGGATGTAGTAGGTCGAAGCAGCCGTTGGCAAGAGCGATGGTGAGGTTTTCCTCCCGGCGCCGCGTAGCAAGCACTGCGGCAAGTTCTTCAGGTTCCATGATGGGCGATGTTTGGTATCGACTCACGCTGGCGCCTCCAGTGCAGCTCTTAGCTCGTTCGCTGGGACCGTTGCGGTGCCACGCTTCATTACTGCGAGGGCGGCGGCCACATTGGCGATGCGGGCGGCCTCGAACATCGACGCCCCAGCAACATGGGCAGTCGTGAATGCTGCGATGACTGCGTCGCCGGCACCGGTGACATCGGCGATTTGGTCGGTCCCATAAATTGGCAGGTGATTTATCGTACCGTTGGCTTGGAACAGTGACATTCCCCGCGAGCCGCGGGTGATGAGCGCCGCTTCGCACTCCAGCTCTGTAATCAGGCGCCTGCCGGCGTTGTCGAGTTCGTTGCCGAGTGCCCCGGCCGGAATATCTAGTGCCACTTCCACCTCTTCCTCGTTGGGGGCAACGACATTGACTCCTCGATAGTTCATCAACGCGTTGCGTGAGTCAGCTACAACTACAACGCCACGATCGCGCAATGGTTTCGTGATCTCGGAAACGGTCTCAGCGGCAACATTCCCCATCCCGTAGTCGGAGATGAGCAAGGCATCGGCATCTGAGAGACTTGAGGCAAGGGCTTCTCGGATTCTTTGATCGGAAGCATCGGACACAGGCCAGCCTCGGTCGGCGTCTATTCGCAAGATCTGTTGCCGGACAGTGTGACGTCCGCCAGCCATAATCCTGGTCTTCATAGGTGTGAGGGCGTCATTGCGTTCGACGAGGTAAGTTGTGTCGATACCCGCCGCACCGAAGGCGGTGCGCAACTCGCGGCTNGCGTCATCGCCCCCCAAAAAGCCGANCGCCGTTACCTGAGCGCCCAGTGCTGCAGTGTTCATCATTGCGTTACCGGCGCCACCTGGGCGAATCTCCTCACGTTCCCGCCGCACCACTAGAGCCGGGGCCTCACGGGAGATACGGGTACTGGAACCGTAGACAAAGCGGTCAGCGACGACGTCACCCCACACGACAATGCGCGCCTTGGCGAAANTTTCTATCCAAGGGCAGAGGGTTANGAGCGCTGGCAAATCAGGAGGAGTCAGACCCTGCATGGGATTCGTGGGTGGGCGAAGAAGAACGCGAGTTCTCACCTAGCATAGATTAGGGATGACGCAGACCACCGTACCCCTGCTAGGGTACAACCTAAACAGGATGGGGAAAATCCCTCCCCGGAACTCTTTCTTGGCTTCTTGAAATGGACGCAAGTAGTTAGGGGAGAGCTGATGCTTAGCTTTCGACAGCACTGACCCAGTAGGTTTTAAGCATTCTGTTACAGAGCTGCCCGCCAAAACCCTTCGAGTTTGGTGAGCACTCGATCCGGACTAAGTTTCACCATGCATGCGTGGTCAAGTGGACATTCATCGTAACCACATGGTTGGCAGAAGCGCTGAGTCGAAAGCTCCAGAACATGATCTCCACGTGGGCAGCTCCGCGCTGGGTCCGTAGGGCCAAAAACGACTGCCGTTGGGCGTCCAAGGGCTGCGGACAGGTGAGCACCACCGGTATCGTTGCTGACGATCATGCGGCACTTCATAAGTGCTCTCGCTAGGTCGGTAAGGCTGATACCACTGAGGTTAGCTACTTCTGTTTTGCATGCTGCAATGATGGCGTCGTTTACTGAACGGTCAGCATTACTCCCGAACAGTACTGGATGTATTCCCCATTCTTGGTGCAGGAGATCGATCAAATGAGCGAAAGAGGCTACGGGCCAGCGCTTTGCAGGATCATTGGCAGAACCGGCGAAGATGCCAACGTACGTGTTAGACGGCAGAAGGATTTTTGTTATGTGGTTGTCAGGTTCTGAAATGCGTAGTCGATCGTCATTTGGTCCGGCGGCGACGAATCCAGCGTGCTCAGCAAGACGTGCAAATCGATCTGCCTCGTGAACCATGTGTTTTGGCCGAATCTCGGAAACTACGTCGGTGAGCAATAGTTCGCGACCATCAGTTGCGTACCCGACCCGTCGAGGAATGCCCGCTATGGTTGCTAGTAATGCCGATTCAAAAGAATTGGGCAAAACCAGAATGGCATCAGTCNGGAAACGCCGCATATCCGCTACAGCGTGGATCGCGTCGCTAACTCCAGCGACTCCGCATCGGCGGTGGTAGGGGAGGTAATTCGAAGGGAGGCCAGATGCCGCCAGTAACTCCAGATAAGGTGATGGTCCCCAAAGCACGGTACGCTCGCAGGAACGCTGTATGACCCGTAGAACCGGGAGTGCCATCAGGGTGTCACCGAGCCAGGTCGGTAACCGTACGACCCAGGTACAGTTCACCTGGCCGTCTTTTCGTCTGTGGAAGGTGGGCGTGAGCGCCATCGATCGTGGATCCATAACCATGCCTCGGGACAAAGGCGGATATGGCGTTCGATCTGAGTGGTCATTGCAGCGGTGAGTTGCTCGACCTTGTCGGTCCCTTGGATCGANACNCCGGTTGTGTCCAGTGGCTCGATCACAAACCGATATCGTTCACCCTCGGGTACGCAAAACAGCATGATGACCGGGGCGCCNGACCGAACGTGAAGCTGGGCGCTCACGCGCGTGGTGGCTGCCATTTCGCCGAAGAACGGAACAAATGACGCCTGCGATGGAAGAGTATTTTGATCTACTAGCACACCGACAACCTCGCCGGCTCGTAGCGCTCGCAAGGCCGGGCGGACGCCGTTATCCTTATGGATGACACGGGCTCCAGTGCGTGTTCGCAGTCGATTCAGCACAGACTCGACTTGGGGATCGTCGATGGTTCGGACAATTACGTTCATAGGTACACCAATGTGGGCTAGTGCCACCCCCATCAGTTCCCAGTTGCCGAAATGGGCCGTCGTGATCAAGGCTCCGCGCCCCTCGGCGATGGCGGCGTCGAGGTGTTGACGTCCTTCGAAGACGGCGATTTTCCCGAGAGTTTGGTCGTTGAGAGCCGTGCTCCAGAGCATCTCTACAGCCGTGCGTCCAACCTGTTGGAAAGATTTTTGTGCAAGTTGGCGCCGGTGAGATTCGGTAAGCTTTGGGAATGCTAGGAACAAGTTTTTCATAGCCACCGCACGGTGTCGGGCATCAAGAGCCCATGCCAACGACCCGAGAGAACGGCCCACACTGGATGCCACTGGGAACGACAGGTGGGGAATAACGGCCGCTGCGACACGGGTGAAGCTGCCGNCAATACTCATTGTGCTTGCTGGCTCATGCGGCGTCGGGAAGTGAAGAAAGACCAGTAAGGTCTTTGAGCCACGAGACCAGAGTTTCAGGGGAGCTTGTTTGTAGCCGATAGCCCCATACCCATAGTGGACCCGGGAACGCTTTGTTGGGCAAGCGAACGGCGTCTTTTTCAGTTGTAACCAAAGTGTCGGCCCCACACTCCTGGGCCATTCTGACGACCCTGGTGACGTCTTGCGCACGGAATTCGTGGTGGTCGGGAAAGGCATACTGCCCTTTCAGGGTGACGCCGTCTGCTTCGAGATCTTCGAAGAAACGCTCTGGCCGGGCGATGCCAGCAAATGCGAAGGCGGAACCTTTGAAACGGATTTCTGTGGCTTCGTTGCTTTCGGTGGTTGGCCATGCCCGTGGAATTTCTTGTCCGAGTGGCCAGCAACAGGGTATTTGACGGGTTAGTTCGAACCGTGGATGTTCGGGGAAACGATTGTGCAACCCCCTCGCTGCCTCGGTATCAGCCCGGACGATCAAGAAACCATCGGCTCGAGTTGCCGCACTGGATGCTTCTCGCAAGCGACCACTTGGTATCGGGGCATCCTCCCAAAATGGTTGCTCTGGATTGACGATCAGCAAGTTAGCGTTTCGCGCCACACGCAGGTGTTGAAATCCGTCGTCGAGCAAAAATACGTCTGGTATCACTGCTGCCGCCGTTAGCGCAACATGAGCCGCTTCCTCTCGGCGTTTGGCCACCACGACCGGGACTGTCGGCAGAACTGATGCCAACCAGAAGGGCTCATCCCCCGCTTGGTCAACCTCGACGATCGGCCCACGGGCGTCTCCGTGCGAGACCAACAGTGCCGCCGTGCTTCTACGCCGGTATCCGCGGCTTAGAATCGCAGGCTGGATACCGGCTTCTGAGAGAAGGCTTGCAACCAGCGCTGTGGTTGGGGTTTTTCCGGCCCCGCCGACCGAAAGCGCGCCAATGCTGATCACGGGACGTTCCAAGTTACGGCATGGTAGCCAGCCGCTCTCATAGAGCGATGCACGGAAGCTGGTTAGGATACCCCAGGTTGATCCCAAAATACTTAGCATGGGCTGTATCCTACCCGTCAGACTCAGTGATAAGACTTGCCACGACGCGAGCTGTGCGGCGGCCGGCTGAAGCGTCGCGCAACGCAACCCGACGTGCCAGCCCTCCGATCTTCCGCCGCCGCGCATCATTCGCTAGTATCGCCGACCAAACATCCCCAAGTTCCTCGGTTCCCTGGACCTGGATTCCACCGCCGGATTCCAGCATCTCTGTTGCCAAGCTGGCGAAATTTTGCATGTGGGGCCCGAAGATGACTGGTTGTCCGTAGATAGCTGGCTCCAGAAGGTTGTGTCCTCCACTGTCGACGAGGCTTCCTCCGACAAAGCTGGCTAATGCCAACCCATAGGCGGCTGGTAGCTCGCCGATGGAATCTAACAAGAGCACTTCTGCATCGACCGGACCTCCGATACTACGGCGGCGGCACTTCCATCCCGCAGCGGTCACCGTCTGGGCAACCTGATCGAAACGCTCTGGATGACGTGGCGCAATTANTAAAAGGGTCGACGGATTTGTTGCCCGAGCAACGCGAAAAGCCTCGAGGACGAGCTCCTCTTCTCCAGGCATCGTGCATCCAGCTGCGAGTAGAGGTGGGTCGCCATTGAGACTAAGTTGCTCAGCAAGTTCTTGGCGGGAGTGAACCGATGAGGTCAGCACCAGTGCGTCGGCCTTAAGATTGCCGGTTGTGAACACGCGTTCTGGGAGGATTCCAAGGTTACGAAAGCGCGCGGCCTCCAGGTTGGTCCGGGCACAGACGATCGATAATTGAGAAACGATTTTCCTCATAAGGCATCCGAGACGGCGATAGCTTCCAAGTGATGAACTTGAAAGCCGCCCGTTGACCAAGGCAATGGGGATGTCTCTCTGGTTACATGCATTCAACAGATTAGGCCAGATNTCAGTTTCAACCAGTACCACGGCGCGCGGTTGCAAAGTGTCGAAGTACGGGCTTATAGCCCAGGGAAGGTCGACGGGGCAATAGAAACAGGCTGCAGTGTTCGCCTTTTTTGCCAACGCCTGTCCTGTGTCCGTGGTAGTAGAAAGCACCACCGGGATCTCCGGAAGCAACTCGGCGAGGTGGCCGAGTAAGCCGCGCGCAGCATGGACTTCCCCCACCGAAACNGCGTGGACCCAAATAGCTCCGGGCTGGACGTTGGCGACGTGCTTTGGCACTTTGCCAAAGCGCTCCCTAATTCCGCTGCGGTAGGTGCCGCTTCGGATTATGCGCCAGATGACACGCGGAGCGTAGGCGCACAACCCAATCAGGTAGAGGAGGGTATAAGCGACATACATGGCAACTTTAAGGAATGGCGCCGATGATCGCCAAGTTTCTCAGGCGGGCAAGACGATTATACCCTGAGGTGCGACAATCAGTTCATGGATGATGAGTTAATGGCAAATTGTAGACCGCTGCGGTCATTGCTGGACCTTCCCGCCAGTCGGTGGCGTGAGGTGCTCGATCATAAAACGGGGGCTGGGTACCGGGGTGACCAGATTGCTAACTGGGTATTCAAACACGGAGTCTTCTCGTTCGATGATATGGAGAACGTTCCACAGAAGCTTCGTCGAGATCTCGCTGCTCGCTACACCGTCGTTCCTCCGGAGGTCGCGGCCCGTTTTGAATCTGTTGACGGCACACAACGTTTCTTGCTTGAACTCCAAGATGGCCAAAAAGTTGAGTCNGTATACATGCCATATTCCGATCGTGTCACGCTCTGTATCTCGTCTCAGGTTGGTTGCCGATTTGCCTGCACTTTCTGCCAAACTGGCTCCATGGGATTGCAGCGTTCACTGACCGCCGGGGAAATCGTTGGGCAAGTGCTACGGCTGCGGGCCGAGCGAGGCTGGCTCTCGCGTCCAGTCAACGTCGTTTTTATGGGGCAAGGTGAGCCGCTAGACAATATTGATGCGGTTATTCCCGCAATTCAGGCGTTACAGGACCCCGCTGGACCCGGCCTCAGTTGGCGCCGCATCACGGTCTCGACTGTAGGCATAGTGAGTGCGATTCAACGACTCTCGGAGATGGGGGATTCACGGCCGCGACTCGCTGTTTCACTGAATGCNAGTACCGACGAAGTGCGTTCTGAGATCATGCCGATCAACCGCAGATGGCCAATAGAAGTGTTACTTAGTGCGTTGCGTGATGTCGATTGGCGGAAGGGTGAGCGCGTGACGTTCGAGTACGTGATGCTTTCGGGTATCAACGACGGGACTGACCATGCACGGCGTCTTGGCGATTTATTGAGAGGCCTCCCAGCTAAAGTCAATCTGATTCCTTGGAACTCTGTGTCGATGCTTCCGTATCGGCGCCCGAGCTTGAAAAGTGTTGAGCGTTTTCGGGTTATGGCCCGAGCCACCGGGCTTGACGTGCTGGTGCGTTATAGCCGAGGTGCCGACATTGCAGCCGCATGTGGGCAGTTGCACACTTCCGAGGTTGCGTTACCTCCAGACACATTAAGGTAACCAGTTCCCTAGAGGCCCTCTTCCTCCAGTCGTTCCTGCAATTCGCTATCCATATGAATAACCTTGTCGATTTGGGAAGCTCGCTCGTCTGCAACTTTGCGGGCAATATCTTCGTCTGAAATTGCGATAATTCTTGCCGCTAGATGGGCCGCGTTTACCGCGCCAGCCTTGCCAACACCAACGGTACCTACCGGTACGCCACCGGGCATTTGTACAGTTGCGAGTAAAGCGTCAAACCCCCCCAGCGACGAAGCTACCAGTGGAACGCCGATGATTGGTAAGGCGCTGTGTGCAGCTAGTGCACCTGCGAGGTGTGCAGCAGCTCCTGCTCCAGCAATCAGNACCTTGATGCCGCGACTGGCCGCGGCGCGTGCGTATTCGCCGACGGCGTCGGGAGCACGGTGAGCGGAGATCACCCGAACTTCATATTCGATGCCATATCCNTTTAAGACCTTTATNCCGTTCATCATCACGTCTAGGTCTGAACCACTACCCATAACCATTGCAACCTGGGGGGAACTCATTGCTTGTTTTCTCCGCGGCGACCGATGTCGCTCCTGTAATGCATGCCCTCGAAGCTAATCTTNTCGATCGCTCCGTAGGCATTTGAAAGAGCCGTGTCGAGCGAATCACCCAACCCGGTNATGCTTAATACACGNCCACCGTTGGTGACCAGCTGGTCTCCCTCGCGGGCGGTGGCCGCATGAAACACGAGGACATCNTCCATGGTCTCNTCAAGTCCGTGGATGGGCAGGCGGAGTGGGCTCTTGCCNGGATACCCAGGCGCCGCCAACACAACACAGGCCGCATGCCTGCCACTCCATTGGATCGGCCCGCCGCCGCCGTCACCGTTGGCGATTCCGTTGAGACGGAGCGCTAAATCTTCGTNAAGGAGAGGGATCACNACCTGCGTCTCNGGNTCACCGAAACGGCAATTGAATTCAAGTACTTGGGTCCCCTGGTCAGTTAGCATCAAGCCGGCNTAGAGAACGCCTTGGAACGCTCGACCCTCTGCCGCCATGCCATCAACGGTGGGCTGTAAAACTTCCTTTAGNATCCNCTCGGTACCGGCTTCGTCAAGCACNTGGGTGGCTGGCGCATAGGCTCCCATGCCACCCGTGTTTGGGCCTTTATCTCCATCGTATACGGCCTTGTGATCCTGGGAGACAACGAGCGGTACAGCCTTCTCCCCATCACAGANCGCCATACAAGTTGCNTCGACGCCACGANTGAACGCCTCAACTACGAGCCGCTTCCCCGCGTTACCGAACACCTGTTCCAGCATCGCTGCTCGCACCGCCGCANCGGCTTCGTCAGGGTCATTGCAAATGACGACCCCCTTGCCAGCTGCTAGGCCATCAGCTTTTACGACCAAAGGGTAGCCCCACGGCGAGTCAGCGACGAAATTGAGAGCTGGATTCAANTCATCGAAAANTNTGAACGCNGNGGTTGGGATGCCNTGCCGTNCCATGAACTCCTTGGCGAATGCCTTGCTCCCTTCAAGNATTGCCGCGTTTNTCGAAGGTCCAAAGCAGGCTANTCCNTCGGNCNTGAGTCGGTCAGCTANCCCCGCNGTCAGCGGCACCTCGGGACCGACGACGACCAGATCAACATCTCTGTCGANAGCAGTAGNCACCAGCATGTCGACNTTGTCNGCAGGAATGTTCCAACATTGCGCCTGTAGTCCGATACCGGCGTTNCCNGGTGTGCAGTAGATGNTGTTGACCGACTTGCTATTGNCGAGGCTCCACACGAGAGCGTGTTCNCGGCCACCGCCACCAACTACGAGTACGTCCATGGAAGGAANCCGNAATTGACTGGATANTGAAGAGTCGTATGGAGCNCNTGAGAGANACANGCGNNGCGATTATCGCATGAGGTCAAGTNCGAATCACCTCGATGNTTGTGTCGGGGTNGTTGGTGGGGCGGCAATAGCATTGTTTTTNGCCTGCCATAGCCACATAACCAAACCTGGGANCCAGATCGCAAACCGCANCCAGNTAGGNTCTANCNAGGTTGAGTTNGCNTCGACCAGAATCCAGTAAGAGAGTGGGGCCAAAGCGGTGAGCGTGATCCANCCNATATCGAGCGCGGCNGCAGCNAGNGGAAGCGGCCACAACAGGTACCAAGGATGAATTGCTGGAAGCAGGAAGATAGCGAGCAATAGGAGCCANTAGCTGGCCCGAACCGGGTCCGTACCTCGACGCCAGAACGCGTACATCGCGCCGAAACCCACCGCAGCAGCGATGGCTTTAGAGAACGGCTCGGAGCCGGTGACACTACGCAACAAAAAGAATCCGGCATCGTTGAATAGCCAGCGGCCAGTGTAATCGAGCCACGGCTGTAGCAGTCCGAGCCTTGCGTCAGCGAACGGAAGATATCCAGCAACGATTACAGCGGCAACCAGACCGATGTGCCAGGGTGGACGCTTTGTCAGCATCAATGGCAACCAGATCAGCGGCCAAGTCTTGACAAGTGTGCCCGCTGAAAAGGCGAATGTCGAAAGCAGACTTTTGTTGCTGATGCTCGCTAGCACCCCCAGCATAAGCGCTGCTGTTGGCCAACTGTCAAAGTGTCCATTTGAAGCTGATTCGAGTACCGCCAGTGGGCTCCAAGCGTAGAGAGCGATACGCCACTCAGGTAGCTTCCAACGCCGTAGGCAACCGAACAGCAAGCCTATACACAAGAGGTCGCCGAGTGTTGCCATCGCTTGGAAGGCAATAAGGCGAGAGTCAAGTTGGTAGGTAACCCGGAACAGCCATTGTGCTAGTGGGCCGTATATGGTGCGGATGGCAGGGTAGTTAATGCGCAGCCAGAGCGGATCCCGGAGCGCGGCCAACTCCGACGAAGCCGGGGGTTCGGTGTAGGGGTTTAAGTTGGCTGCTTGGACGCGACCATCCCAACGATATCGATATATATCGTCAGACAAGCTTGGTGGCACCGCCAGCAACATTACTCGAAACCCGATGGCTCCCAACACGATCGCGATTACGAGGACTTTTCTGGTTCGAGAAGGAAACCTCGACCACTGCCGATGTAACCATAGACACGCAAGGGCGTAGACGAATCCGGCGCCAAGGAGGATGATGATGGAGCGCCGTGGTGAACCACGGAGGTCGTGAAGATGGACCAATGCCAGATAAAATATGGCTATCCCTAACCACCAGCCGAACAGCTTAGCGAGAGGCTTCGACGCTTCGAATCTCATCCCGATATGACGATCGCCACGTTTATGCAATTTCCGACCCTCGCGAGTGCCTGGCTCGGTGCCTACTATGTCGTGTTGTTGTTGCTCGCCGTTTACGGAATTCATCGGCTTGTAATCGTGGCGCTTTATCAATTTGGCCGTTCGAGTGCGCCGGGGGACCTCAATACAATGAAAGAATGGCCCCAGGTAACTGTACAGCTTCCGTTGTTCAACGAGTTATATGTTGCCGAACGGTTACTTAAGGCCGCCGCAGCCATTGATTATCCGGCCGAGTGTCTTGAAATACAGGTACTTGATGACTCTACCGATGGGACCTATGAAATCGTGGCGCGCACGGTTGCTGAACTGCGCCGGAGCGGTGTTGCTATTAACCACTTGCACCGGACCGATCGGCAGGGTTTCAAGGCTGGGGCTTTGGCGTCTGGGCTTGGCAGCGCCCGCGGTGAGTTTATTTGTGTCTTTGATGCTGACTTCCTTCCGCCTCGGGATCTATTGAAACGTTCTTTGCCACACTTTGGCTCGCCCGAAGTCGGGATGGTACAGGCTCGTTGGACCCATTTGAATCGTGATTATTCGCTGCTTAGCCGGGCCCAAGCACTACAGTTGGACGCTCATTTTGTCATCGAGCACGCCGCCCGTAACCGGTCGGGTCGCTTCTTTAATTTTAACGGGACTGCTGGGATTTGGCGGCGAGAAACAATCGAGGACGCTGGCAATTGGCAACACGATACGCTTACCGAAGACCTTGATCTCTCATATCGAGCCCAAGTGCGCGGATGGCGCTTTATCTACTTGAATCATGTTGAAGCTCCTGCAGAACTGCCAGTTCAGATCAGCGGGCTTAAGAGCCAACGGCACCGGTGGACCAAAGGTGCGGTGCAGACAGCCCGCAAGATGCTCGGGTCCATATGGCATAGTCCCGTTCCATTGCGCGCCAAGATAGAAGCAACCTTTCACCTGACAGCGAACGTTAACTATCCGCTTAATTTAGCTCTCTCAGTCTTAGTCTTCCCCGCTATGTTGATTCGGATGAAGACTGGATTCGAAGGATTCTTATTGGTCGATTTGCCGGTGTTTTTGTGTGGGACACTTTCGGTCTATGCCTATTATCTTTTGGCGCAGCGTGAACTCGGTCGCCTTAATTCCGCTGTGTTCAAATCGCTTCCGGGCTTGATCCTCATGGATACAGGGTTGGCCGTGAACAACACTATGGCAGTTCTTGAAGGCTTTAAGCGAGACACTGGTGAATTCGTGCGCACCCCGAAATTTTCTCTGGCCCGAACCGCAGATGATTGGACCGGTAAAGCGTACCGTGGTGGCGACAGCTGGATTTGTGGAATCGAGTTAGCTATCGGACTTTACTTCAGTGTGACTGTGGTGGTTGCCATTCAGCTTGGCATGTGGCCGGCATTGCCATTTTTGATGTTGTACCAGGCTAGCTATCTCTACATTGGCCTCCTGTCATTGATTCAGAGGCGTCGAGAAATAAGCGCCGCCGTGCTTGCCAGTTCATGAAGATTGGGCCTATTGACGCCGTGATTGCGGCGGCGGGAAGTGGAGTTCGTCTCGGAGCCGACACGCCGAAGGCTTTTGTAGAGATCGGCGGCGTTCCTCTATTGCGCTACGTACTTAGCACTCTGGAGTCTCTTGGGGTTGGGCGGACTGTCGTTGCTGTGCCCGCTGACGATATTGATCGTTGGACTGACAGGGTGTTCGAAATAGCCAAACATCCCCTGCAGGTGGTCGCGGGCGGTTCGACGAGGCAAGCATCTGTGCATGCGTGCCTTGAGGCTTTGCAAGAAATTACTGACCCTAAACAAGACGGTCGAGATCGCATCGTAATGGTTCACGACGGGGCAAGACCATGCGCAAGCTTCGACCTGTGGCGGCGAGTTGCAGAAGCAGCAACCACTTATGGGGCTGCGATACCTGTTTTGCCTTCGGTGGATTCGCTCAAGCAACTGGATCACAGTGGTGACGAGGTGAGATCGATCGATCGCACCCGCATTGTTCGGTCCCAAACGCCGCAAGGGTTTCGCTACCCTGTGTTGATTGCTGCGCACGCTGCTGCGACAGCATCCGGAACCGAAGCGACTGATGATGCGACCTTGGTCGAGTTGTCTGGACATCCAGTAAGAGCTGTACGGGGAGAAATGGAGAACATCAAAGTGACCACTCCGGTTGATCTTGACTTGGCAGCCCAGCAACTAATAGGCGAAAGGTCGACTGTTATGCCGATGCGGGTTGGTTATGGCTATGATATTCACCCGCTTGTTGAGGGTCGGCGGCTTGTCCTCGGTGGAGTGGAACTCGAGTACGAACGTGGGTTAGATGGGCATTCCGATGCCGATTCGCTAGTGCACGCAATTATTGACGCTCTCCTCGGGGCAGCTGGTTTAGGAGACATCGGCCAGAAGTTTCCTTCTGACGATCAGCAGTGGAAAAATTCCGACAGCCTCGCTCTATTGAAAATTGTTGTTGATGATCTCGCCATTGCTGGTTACCAACCGGGCAACGTTGATGCGACGATTTTGGCTGAGGAGCCGCGTTTGGTACCGCATCTCGGACTGATACGGCATCGCCTTGCCGAGAGGCTTGACCTCCCGGTGGGTGCGGTCAACGTTAAGGCTGCCCGGGGAGAGGGCATGGGTAGTATAGGGCGGGGTGAGGGTATCGCAGCGCACGCTGTTGCAACTGTGTTGGCCGTGGCACAGAGTTGAGCTAAGTGTGAGTGAATGGCTATCGGGTCGCCGCGTGGTCCGCGAAATTCTACGTGGATCAAACCGAGAGATTGATTCCATTTGGGTCGAGAGAGGGGCAACCGGTCAGGTCCTCGACGAGATTCGGTTAGCAGCAGAAATCCGTGAGGTAGAATTTCGTGAGGTGGAGGCCGACGAATTCGCCGGCCTCCACCTTCCGGACGCACAGCGTGTCGCGGCAAGATGTGGTTCCTTCCGCTATCGTGACGAGGGAGATCTGCCCAGAGCATCGGGCAAATCCGGTGTTCTAGTGGTGCTTGACCATCTTGAGGATCCGCAAAACACCGGGGCGATTATGCGGACTGCTGAGGTTGCNGGATGTCTCGGTGTTTGCATNCCGAAGCGNCGATCCGCCATGGTGACNCCTGCCGTTGNGCGGGTNTCGGCAGGTGCTACCGAGCACCTCGATNTATACCGNATNGGCAATGTTGCCAACNTGGTCAGGTGGTTGCAGGATAACGGCTACTGGACNGTGGCGCTNGATGCTGAGGGTGAAGAACCCTGGAGCCAGGTTGACTACCGGGGACATATAGCCTTGGTNGTGGGGTCGGAGGCTAAAGGNGTGCAGCGGTTAGTNAGGGANAGGTGNGACTACCGGGTGGNGTTGCCTCTGCGTGGGAANGTGGGNTCACTCAACGCGGGNGCGGCGTTTGCTGCCGTCATGTATGAGGTTGTCAGGCAGCAGACGGCGTGAGAAGGGGAGNGGGCNGCCCATTTTTGTTGCTTCTGGCAATTTCTTGCCAGGCCTCGGGAGGCCGCTTATCATCTNNNTTCATCGCTGGCGTAGCTCAGTTGGGAGAGCAGCTGATTTGTAATCAGCAGGTCGGAGGTTCGAGTCCTCTCGCCAGCTCCNTAATTNTCNTGGGGAGTTGCCCGAGTGGACAATGGGAGCAGACTGTAAATCTGCCGGCGCATGCCTACGGAGGTTCGAATCCTCCACTCCCCACTATATACTTTGAGTTATACTTTGAGTTCAATCGTAGAGTCGGGGCAGAATTTAACCTGGCTTGGCTAGCATGCGGCGTGGTCTGCTGTTAAAATCCGGCTCTCAAATTTGGGGTAGTTTGCGCGTCATCCGGCTGTTGGGGCGGGAATAGCTCAGTTGGCTTAGAGCACCAGCCTTCCAAGCTGGGGGTCGCGGGTTCGAGTCCCGTTTCCCGCTCTTCCTTGTCTTGAAGCCGCCGTGTCCGCGGTGTCCGTCAGTGAGGTCTGAGGAACGCANCATCTGCGGCATCTANATGTAGTGGGGCCCACGTGGCTCAGTGGTAGAGCGCTTCCTTGGTAAGGAAGAGGTCACCGGTTCAATCCCGGTCGTGGGCTNCATTCCCACTTTCGGGTAAAAACATCGACGAGCGGTGCGTGGCACCGAGAGGATTGCAACGTCTGCGGAGGTAATTGATGGCGAAAGAGAAATTCGAACGTACGAAGCCGCACGTTAACGTGGGAACAATCGGACACGTTGACCACGGCAAAAGCACGTTGACGGAAGCGATCACCTTAGTCCAAAGCAAACAGGGGATGGCCGAGCACGTACCTTTTTCGAGCATTGACAAGGCTCCGGAGGAGCGTGAGCGGGGAATCACGATCGCGATCGCCCATGTCGAGTACGAGACTGAGGCACGACACTATGCTCATGTGGACTGTCCTGGCCACGCTGACTATGTGAAGAACATGATCACGGGTGCGGCGCAGATGGATGGGGCAATTCTGGTGGTGTCGGCAGCGGACGGTCCGATGCCGCAGACGCGCGAGCATATTCTGTTAGCACGGCAGGTGGGGGTTCCAGCACTCGTTGTGTTCCTGAACAAGACAGACCAGGTGGACGATGAAGAACTACTTGAGCTGGTGGAACTCGAAGTCCGGGAGCTGCTGAGTGAGTATGACTATCCAGGCGACGACATTCCAGTCGTGCAAGGTTCAGCGCTCAAGGCGGTGGAGGCCGGTGGCGAGGGGGAGGCAGCCGAGCCGATTGCGGCACTGATGGAGGCGCTGGATAGTTCCATCCCGCAGCCGGAGCGTGAGATCGACAAGCCGTTCCAGATGCCGATTGAGGATGTTTTCACGATTTCAGGCCGCGGTACGGTGGTGACGGGGCGCATCGAGCAAGGAATCGTGAAGACAGGTGAAGAAATTGAGATTATCGGCATTCGGGATACGCAGAAGAAGGTGGTTACGGGCGTGGAGATGTTCCGCAAGATTCTTGATGAAGGTCAGGCGGGGGATAACGTCGGTGTGCTGCTGCGTGGAACGGACCGGGACGAGGTGGAGCGCGGGCAGGTTCTGGCGGTGCCGGGGTCGATCACGCCGCATACCAAATTCGCTGCAGAAGTCTACGTGTTGACAAAAGAAGAGGGAGGGCGGCACACGCCGTTTTTCAAGGGCTACAGGCCGCAGTTTTACTTCCGGACGACAGACGTGACCGGGTCGGTGGAGTTGCCCGATGGTATCGAGATGGTGATGCCGGGAGACGCCATTACGTTCAAGGTCGAGTTGATTTCACCGATCGCTATGGACAAGGGGCTGAAGTTCGCCATCCGTGAGGGTGGTCGGACCGTTGGTTCTGGAATCATCACCGAAATCACCGACTAGGGAGCGGAACCGAAGTAGTACCGGACGGTTGGGAGGCCAGTAGCTCCAATTGGTAGAGCACCGGACTCCAAATCCGGGGGTTGGGGGTTCGAATCCCTCCTGGCCTGTCAATAAGGCTCTTTCGAGATGATTAAGCGATTCATTCAGTTTTTAAAGGAGGTACGGGCTGACTTCCACAAGGTCACGTGGCCGAAGCGGAAGGAAGTTTATGGCACCACGATCGTAGTAATCGTGACTTGTTTCGTGTTCGGTTTCTTCTTGTGGGCGGTCGACATCGTAATGGGACGGATAGTCACCTGGTTGTACGGGTACTTCAGCTAGACAGCTTTGCACAACTGCTGAGATGGTGAGCGCGTTGGAACAGAGTGAGCAGATAGAGTCGGCAGGCGACAACGACGAGGCTGTAGTTGACCTTACGGCACTAGCTTCCGAAGCGGACGTCGAAGTCACTCCGGAACCAATGTCGATGGGGGATGAAGAGCCAGATGACGGCATGCATTGGTATGTTGTCCACACATACTCCGGGTACGAACGAAAAGTACAGCAGAGTCTCGAGGAGAGAATCCGAACGCTAGAACTTGGCGATCAGGTAGCGGAGCTGCTCATTCCCACCGAGGACATCGTCGAGATGAAGTCAGGTAAAAAGGTGGTAACGGCGAAGAAGTTTTTTCCCGGCTACCTCCTAATTCGTATGGCGATGAATGACGGCCTGTGGCATGTGGTTAAGAACACACCTCGAGTGACGGGCTTTGTTGGTTCCGGTTCGAAACCGATCCCTTTGCCGCCACACGAAGTCAAGAAGATCGTCAACCGGATGGAGGAGTCAGTTGAGGCTCCTAAACCGAAATTCCAGTTTCATAAGGGCGAATCCGTGTGCATTATCGACGGCCCGTTCACGAACTTCCAAGGAAAGGTCGATGAAGTCGATGCGCGGCGCAATACGCTGAAGGTCATGGTTTCAATCTTCGGACGAAACACACCTGTAGAACTCGATTTTTTTCAGGTAGAAAAAGTTTAGCGTGACTGTGACAAATCAGGCGGGGTAGTTATCGAATAATGGCTAAACCAAAAGGAAAACCGGTATTGGCGCAGATCAAACTGCAGATCCCTGGCGGGAGGGCGACACCGGCCCCTCCGGTGGGTCCCGCCCTTGGCCAGCATGGGGTCGCTATCATGGACTTTTGCCAGGCATTCAATGCCGCAACCAAGGATAAAGGTGGCCTCATTACCCCGGTAGTAATCACAGTCTACCAAGACCGAACTTTCAGCTTTATTACTAAGACACCTCCCGCAGCTGTGTTGCTGAAACGGGCCGCTAACATTGTTTCGGGAGCCGCNGAACCCAACAGGGAAAATGTTGGCACGGTGACGCGAGAGCAGGTCAAGGAGATCGCACGCACCAAGATGCCCGACCTGAACGTCTACGATGTCGACGCTGCGATGAAAATTATCGCTGGCACAGCGCGCTCGATGGGGATCAAGATCGAGGGAGCCGNGGAAGGGGCCTGAATATGCCGAAGCATGGAAAGCATTACGCTGCGGCACTCGAGGCCATCGAGGATCGTGAATACCCGCTTGACGAGGGGGTTGCAGTTGTCAAAAAGAACTCTTTTGCCAAGTTTGATGAGACCGTCGAAATTGCTCTGGTGCTCGGCGTCGACCCGAAGCACGCTGACCAGTCGGTTCGTAGCACCGTTCTGCTCCCGCACGGGACCGGAAAGAGNAAGAGNGTTGCGGTGATCGCTCAGGGCGAAAAGCTAAAGGAGGCAGAGGCGGCAGGTGCCGATGTGGTTGGTGGCACAGACCTCTGCACCCGGATTGCTGAAGGCTTTCTTGAGTTTGATGCGGTTGTTACAACACCCGACATGATGCGCGATGTCGGCAAACTTGGCAGAGTGCTCGGCCCGCGCGGCTTGATGCCGAATCCCAAGGCTGGAACTGTCACATTTGAGGTTGGCAAAGCGGTGGAAGAGATACTGGCCGGCAAGCTCGAATTCCGTGTCGACAAGAANGGTGTCGTGCACGCGCCCATAGGCAAGGTTTCATTCGAAGAAGCGGCGCTCAGTGACAACATTCGNGCTTTGAGCACTGAGATCTTGCGGGTGCGNCCGGCCGCAGCAAAGGGTAAATACCTAAAAAGCGTTCACCTTGCTTCGACCATGGGCCCNGGAGTNTCGATCGACCCCGGTGACCTGATACCGACGAAATAGCGAACAATGGCCATTGATCGGGCACAGAAAGAACAGAATGTGAAAGAGTTGCGGGCCGATCTCGCTGGAATTCCGCATGCGATTCTGGTCGATTTCAAGGGGCTTGATGTTGCTAACGCGACGAACCTTCGACGGAAGCTCCGCGAGGATGAAGCGAATTTCAAGGTGGTGAAAAACTCAACCGCACTGCGTGCTATCGAGGATCTNCCGCTCGCNGAATTCAAGGACCTTTTCGTTGGTCAGACGGCGATCGCCTATACCGACGGTGATGTTGTCAGCTTCGCCAAGACACTACGCGAGTTNGGGGAAGAGTTTGAGACGCCGAGCTTCAAAGGCGGCATCGTCGATGGTGCGCCAATCTCCGCGGANGAATTCGAGCAACTTGCCAAGTTGCCGAAGCGCGACGAGCTGATTGGCAAGGCTTTGTACCTTATGAACTACCCGATTCAAGGCTTGGCNACGGTTCTCGGGGGCATCTTGACGGGTGTCGTGACGGTGCTGGACCAGATCCGTGACAAACGGGAGCAGGGGGGCGGCGAGGCGGAACCTGTGGAAACTAGCCAAGAGGGGCCCGTCGAGGAACTTACAGCAGCCNCTGAGGAAGCTCAGGACGCAGCGCCNGATTCGGTAGAGNANGAAGNGCCCGTNGAGGAAGAAGTTGCTGAGGCTGAAGAAGAAGCTGAGGCCGAGGNAGTTACAGCAGCCCCTGAGGAAGCTCAGGACGCAGCGCCCGATTCGGTAGAGGAAGAAGGGCCCGTCGAGGAAGTTGNTGAGGTTGAAGAAGAAGCTGAGGTTGNAGAAGAAAAGTANCGGATTAAGAAAATGAGTGACGTTAAGGCTGTCGGAACATTGNTAGCCGACGCAAGAAGATGGAGGGAGTCGTGGCAAAGGCGAAAGTTTCGACCGAGGACTTGATCGAGCAGATTGAGGGTATGTCGGTTCTCGAGCTGGCCAACCTGGTCAAGGAGCTCGAGGAAAAATTTGGCGTTAGTGCCCAGGCCATGGCCGCACCTATGATGGTTGCAGGTGGTGGTGCGGGTGCCGCTGAAGAGGAAGAGAAGTCAGCCTTTGACGTTGTCATCACCTCGTTTGGTGAGAAGAAGATNAACGTCATCAAGGTAGTCCGACAGGTTACTAGCCTCGGCCTTAAGGAGGCCAAAGACCTAGTAGACAACTTACCTAATCCCGTCAAAGAGGGGATCGANAAGGACGAGGCCGACGAGATTGCCAAGAAGTTTCAGGAAGCTGGCGCCGAGGTTGAGATCAAGTAAGCAACTTGCNTTGCCGGCCGGCCCAGATGCCAAGTCAGCTCCCCCTGGTACCGCACAATGGTATCCAGGGACCCAGTACACCCCGGACTTTATCGATAACGGATAGCACCGCCAAGGAGTCTTGTACCCATGGCTGATACCTCACTGATACCCCTGCGAGAGCGGGTGAGNTTCGGCAAAATTCCTGCTGTTGTTGATTTGCCGAACCTCATCGAAGTACAGCGGAAGTCCTACGANCGCTTCCTCCAAAAAAACATTCCGGCCGAACANCGCGAGGAGATCGGCTTACAGGAAGTTTTTAGCACCATCTTTCCAATTAGCGACTTCCGAGAGAGCGCTACGATCGAGTTCGTGGAGTACTCGATTGGCGATTGGGACTGGCCGTTCGACGAAGAAGAATGCCAGAGTCGTGGCATGACCTACGCCGTAGCCTTAAGGGCTACGATCCGGCTGGTCGTTTGGGATAAGGACCCGGAAACAGGTACGAAGACAATCCGNGACATCAAGGAGCAAGAAGTTTACCTTGGTGAGATCCCCCTGATGACAGCACGCGGTACGTTCATCATCAATGGGACCGAGCGAGTAATCGTGTCGCAGTTGCATCGTTCACCGGGTATCTTTTTTCACCCCGGTAGCGGCCGCACACTATTTGTTGCGCAAGTGATTCCCTACCGAGGCTCGTGGGTTGAGTTCGAGCTGGACAGCCGGGACCTAGTGCAGGTTCGCATTGATCGGCGNCGCAAGTTTCCCGCAACAGTCTTTCTGAAGGCACTGGGCTTGGAGAGTCCTGAAGATGTCCTGCGGGCCTTCTACCAGCCAGTAAAACTGACAGTAAAGGGTGGGTTGAGTGTTGGCCTTAACAAGGAACTCATTGGTCGCTGTTTTTCAAATGTATTGAAGGGCGCGAAAGGCAAGAAGCGGGACAAGGAAATCCTNGCCGCCGGTGCCAAGCTGACGCGTGGCTCACTCAAACGTCTCATCGAAGGAGGCATCAGGAAGGTNAACCTGGAGGTTCCCGACCTTGAGGGTGCTTACACGATCCATGACATTNCCGACTCTGAGACCGGAGAGGTGATAGTCGAGGCCAACGAAGAAATTACTCCCAGTGTGATCGATCGTCTTAATGAGGCAAAGGCTTCAAAGGTCGAGATATTTTTCCCGGAANCTAATCCCGGCGGCACGGCGATTAGTAACACACTGCGGAAGGATAGCGTTTCAACCCGGAAAGAAGCNCTGGTCGAAATCTACCGCAAGATGCGCCCCGGTGACCCGCCAACGGCGGACAGCTCGCGCAACCTGTTCTCCAACATGTTTCAGAATTCTCAGCGTTACGACTTCTCGCGAGTCGGACGACTGAAGTTCAACCTTAAGCTAGATGGAGACAAGGANCTTGACGAACGGNTACTCGATTCCGACGACTTCGTCCAGGTGGTTCGGTACCTGCTGGAGATCCCTGGTGACCCGCGCACGGTCGACGACATTGACCACTTAGGAAATCGCCGTGTGCGCTCGGTCGGTGAGCTGCTAGAAAACCAGTTCCGTATTGGCCTGGTCCGCATGGAGCGCGCTGTACGGGAAAAAATGAGTGTGCATCAGGAGATCGANACGGCAATGCCACATGATCTGATCAACGCGAAGCCGATCATGTCAGCGGTGCGCGAGTTCTTCGGCTCTTCGCAGCTGTCACAGTTCATGGACCAGACTAACCCACTCTCCGAGGTTACTCACAAGCGGCGCCTTTCGGCCCTTGGCCCAGGGGGACTTTCACGTGAGCGCGCTGGCTTTGAGGTCCGGGACGTACACCGAACCCATTACGGTCGTATCTGCCCAATCGAGACACCAGAGGGCCCAAACATCGGTTTGATTTCTTCACTGTCTTGTTATGCGCAGATTAATGAGTTTGGTTTCATTGAAAGTCCTTACCGCAAAGTCGAAGNAGCAAGGGTCAAGACGCACGTTCTGATTACCGAAAANGGTGGCACCAAGTTCAAGGTTGGTGACGTGNNAANGTTGNATGTNGTCGAGAAAGAGAACCGCCGCGTTGCCAAACTTAAAAAGGGGCCGGCACAGNACACCGNGNANCCCTTCTTTCTTTCGGCGATTGAGGAGGACCGGGCCANAATCGCGCAGGCAAACGCACCAATCGATAGTAAGACCGGTAAGTTTCAGCGCGATCGGGTCACGGCCCGAGTCGGGGGTGAGTTNAGGCTAGTGNCGGTTGAAGANGTTGACTACATTGATGTCTCCCCCAAACAGGTTGTTTCGGTGGCAGCGTCCCTGATCCCGTTTCTAGAAAACGACGATGCTAACCGTGCTCTAATGGGTTCCAACATGCAGCGGCAGGCTGTTCCGTTGTACAAACCCGAGGCCCCCCTGGTGGGTACCGGGATGGAATTTGTGACAGCTCGGGACTCTGGGGCTGTGGTGATCTGCAAGCGTCGCGGCGTTGTCGACTCAGTCGACTCGGAACGCATCATCGTTCGCGCCGATGTTAGTAACGAAGAGGATGGAGCTGCGGATATCTACCGGCTCGTAAAATTTAAGCGTTCCAATCAGAACACCTGCATTAATCAGAAACCGCTTGTCAAACAAGGTGACCGAGTCAATGCTGGCCAGGTTCTCGCTGATGGTCCCGCTACAGACAANGGTGAGTTAGCCCTGGGNCGAAACACACTGGTCGCTTTTATGCCGTGGCGCGGCTACAACTTCGAGGACGCNATTCTTGTATCTGAGGGGCTTGTGAAGAACGACNCGTTCACCTCAATTCACATCGAAGAACTCGACATAGAAGCGCGGGATACTAAGCTCGGTCCGGAGGAAATTACCCGTGACATTCCGAACGTCTCTGAAGAAGCACTAAAGGACCTTGATGAAAGTGGCATCATTCGCATTGGTGCCGAAGTGAANCCGAGCAACNTCCTCGTTGGCAAAGTAGCACCTAAGGGTGAGACTCAGCTGACNCCGGAAGAAAAATTACTTCGNGCGATCTTCGGAGAAAAGGCGGGCGATGTTAAGGATGCGTCGCTCACCTGTCCGCCGGGCATCGAAGGCACGGTGGTCGACGTTAAAATCTTTACCCGAAANGGTGGCGACAAGGANCAGCGCGCGATCGANATTGAGGAAGCTGCGATCGCATTGATGGAGCGGGACCTCGTCGACGAGATNCGCATTCTCCGTCGCGGACTTGCGGCCAAGGTTGCCAAAGCTGTGACTGGTAAGAATCTTGTTTCGGACGTCAAGGATCCTGCCAGCAAAGAGAAGCTGGCGAGCTCGGGCGACGTCCTGACCAAAGAGTTNCTGNAATCNTTTTCGGCCGGTGCTTTGGCCCAGATTCGCTTGGCGAAAAGTTACTCGAAGGTCGAGAAGCAAATCCACACCCTTGTCGCAGCGGGCTCGGCGCGCATTGAGGCGTTACGTAGCAGTGTCGAGGAACGTAAGGAAGCCCGCCGTGTTGGTGACGAACTGCCACCTGGTGTCATCAAAAGCGTCAAAGTCTATATCGCTATGAAGCGAAAGCTATCTGCCGGGGACAAAATGGCAGGACGACACGGAAATAAAGGTGTCATTGCTGAGATCATGCCCGAAGAAGACATGCCCTACCTTAGCGATGGTACNCCAGTTGAAATCGTACTAAATCCGCTCGGTGTACCTTCTCGGATGAATGTCGGCCAGGTTTTGGAGACCCACCTTGGATGGGCTGCCAATGCTCTTGGCTTGCACTTTGCGACCCCGGTGTTTGATGGTGCCTCTGAGGACGAAATCAAAGANCGCCTGCGTGAAGCAGGGCTACCGGAACACGGNAAGACCNTGCTCTATGATGGGAAAACAGGCCTGCCGTTCGAGCAGGAAGTCACCGTCGGCCACCTGTACATGTTGAAACTTTCCCATTTGGTTGACGACAAGATACACGCCCGCTCAACTGGTCCGTACTCGCTCATTACACAACAACCGCTGGGGGGTAAGGCGCAGTTTGGTGGCCAGCGATTCGGTGAGATGGAAGTGTGGGCACTAGAGGCATACGGAGCTGCCCACACGCTACAGGAGTTGCTCACCGTCAAGAGCGACGACGTTTACGGCCGCGCGAAGATCTTTGAGTCGATTGTCAAAGGTGAGGGTGGCATTGAGCCAGGGCTTCCGGAGTCATTCAATGTTCTGATCAAGGAACTACAGGGCTTGGCACTTGATGTTGAGCTACGGCGCCGGCGTCGCAGCGACGCCAACGTCGAGAGCGTGGTGTAACCCATGATACTGAGATACGAAACGATGACGNTAGGTTCAGTTGGTCGCACGAACGAAACGGTAGGGGGGGTAAGCCTGTGAGAAGCACCCTGGGTTTCTTCGAGACGAAACCAGTAAGCATCAACGAGTACGAGGCAATCCGTATTGGTCTCGCGTCACCGGCCAAGATTCGCTCATGGTCGCACGGCGAAGTCACCAAGCCAGAAACAATCAACTATCGGACGTTCAAACCGGAGCGNGACGGCTTGTTCTGCGCCAAAATCTTCGGNCCTGTGAACGACTGGGAGTGCCTCTGNGGCAAATACAAACGGATGAAGCACCGGGGCGTGATCTGCGACAAGTGCGGCGTTGAGGTGACGCAGTCGAAGGTTCGCCGGGAACGCATGGGGCATATCGAACTTGCTTGCCCAGTGTCGCACGTGTGGTTNTTTAAGGGCCTGCCCTCGCGTATGGGNCACCTCCTGGACATGACCATGCGCNACATGGAGCGAGTGTTGTATTACGAGGCCTACGTGGTCATCGATCCGGGGCCAACTGACCTGAAGGAACGGGAACTCATCGGCGAGGAGCGGTTCCGCGAGCTGCGTGCTGAGTTTGGTGATTCCTTTCTCGCCATGATGGGCGGCGANGCCATCAAAGAGCTTCTCCAGCGCCTTGAGGTGGCGGTNNTGGCAACCGAGCTTCGTGCCAAGATGAAGATTGAGGCCTCGAAGCAGAACCGAGCCAAGATTGCCAAGCGTCTCAAAGTTGTCGAGGCGTTCCTGAAATCAGGTAACGANCCAGAATGGATGGTCCTGGACGTGATTCCGATCATTCCGCCCGAGCTTCGTCCGTTGGTNCCGCTCGATGGAGGCCGCTTCGCGACCTCTGANCTNAATGATCTGTATCGTCGCGTGATCAACCGTAATAATCGCCTGAAAAAGNTAATTGAGCTCAAGGCGCCGGATGTTATCGTCCGCAACGAAAAACGTATGTTGCAGGAGGCCGTTGACTCGCTTTTTGATAATGGCCGCCGTGGTCGCACCTTGCGGGGGGCCAATAATCGGCCTCTGAAGTCGCTTTCCGACACTCTNAAAGGTAAGCAGGGGCGCTTTCGCCAAAACTTGCTCGGTAAGCGTGTCGACTACTCGGGCCGCTCGGTCATCGTGATCGGCCCGGAGTTGAAGCTCGACGAGTGTGGCTTGCCAAAGAAGATGGCGTTAGAGCTCTTTAAGCCGGTCATCTATCAGAAGCTTGAGGAACGGGGAATGGTTGCGACGATCAAGGCAGCCAAGGAGCTGGTTGAGCAGCATGACCCGTGTGTGTACGACATNCTCGAAGAGGTTGTTCGGGAGCACCCTATTTTGCTGAACCGCGCGCCGACTCTGCACCGGCTTGGTATCCAGGCGTTTCAGCCAGTATTGATCGAGGGTAAGGCAATTAAGATCCNNCCACTTGTCTGCACGGCGTTCAATGCCGATTTTGACGGCGACCAGATGGCAGTGCACGTCCCGTTATCGCCACGCGCTCAGGTTGAGGCAGAAGTCTTGATGAAGAGCACCACCAACCTGCTGTCGCCTGCNCACGGGAGGCCGATAGCAATTCCCAGNCAGGACATCGTTCTTGGTTGTTACTACCTGACTAAGCTGCGGAAGAATGCGCCAGGGCAGGGTCGTTTGTTTGNCANCATGGATGAGGTCNTCCTGGCACTGGAAGCTAATGAAGTTGCGAGCCAGACGCAAATCCGCGTGCGTTACACAGGCGAACTTATTGACTTAAACAAGGCACCAGACGACCAGGACGTGGTCCACGCTGAAGTGACCGAGTGCACCCAACAGATCATTGAGACCACGGTTGGACGAGTTCTTTTCAATCTTGCGTTGCCAGAGGAGTTTCCGTATATCGACGGCTTGCTCAAGAAGCGTGGTCTCGGTCAAGTGGTCAACTACTGCTACCTGCGTTTCGGTGATGGCCCGACCGTCAAGACGCTCGATGCGCTCAAAGATCTTGGCTTTACCTATGCAACGCTGGCGGGTTTTTCGATCGGCATTGACGACATGACCGTTCCGGTGGACAAGGAAAGACTTGTTGCCAANGCGCGCGAAGACGTTGTCGAAATTGAACAGCAATACCAAGAGGGAGCCATAACCAACGGAGAACGTTATAACAAGGTCATCGCCATATGGTCGGATGTTACCGAGAAAGTTTCGGAAGCNATGTTTNNGCAGATGGAAGAGACCGACCGTGAANGTNNTCCAAACCCGATTTACAGCATGGCGGACTCCGGGGCGCGAGGCTCGGCGCAGCAAATCCGACAGCTCGCCGGCATGCGTGGTCTGATGGCCAAGCCTTCTGGCGAGATCATCGAAACGCCGATCGCCGCTAACTTTCGCGAAGGCCTAACGGTTGCCCAGTATTTCATCTCTACTCACGGCGCCCGCAAAGGTNTAGCAGACACAGCTCTTAAAACTGCCGACTCAGGGTACTTGACTCGACGTCTTGTTGACGTGGCGCAGGATGTGATCACAACCACCGGCGACTGCGGCACGATCGAGGGTATTTTCGTGTCGGCGATCGTTGAGAGCGGCGAGATTATCGAGCCGTTGCGTGATCGTATCATTGGTCGCGTGGCNCTCGAAAACATAAAGGACCCATTTACCGATGACATTCTTTGTCCGGCNGGCCAGGAGATCGACGTAGAGCTTGCCGCAGAGATTCAGGATTCTGGCCTTGAGAAAGTGAAGATCCGTTCGGTATTGACCTGCGAGACGGTTCGGGGTGTTTGCCAGAAGTGCTACGGGAATAGCCTGGCAAGCGGCAAATTGGTGGAGAAGGGTGAGGCCGTAGGTGTTATTGCGGCCCAGTCTATCGGAGAGCCAGGGACGCAGCTGACCATGAGGACGTTTCACATCGGTGGCACTGCATCTCGGGTTGGCGAGGAGAGTACGTTGGAGACGAAGAACGGCGGGACGATCGCTTTTCTCAACCTCCGAACCGTTGCTGACCAACAGGGCGACCTTGTGGTCATGAACCGTAACGGAGCTATTGCGATAGAGGATGAAGACGGCAATATCCGGGAGCGCTACACGGTTGTCTATGGCGCTCATCTCAAAGTTAAGGAACGTGCCACGGTGGATCCGGGGACAGTTCTTGTCGAGTGGGACCCGTATTCGTTTGCAATCCTTACCGAGGAAGAAGGTANCGTCGATTATAAGGATCTGACCACCGGTGTTACGACACGCGAATTGGTCGACGAGGTTACCGGTTTATCGCACCGGGTGGTTATCGACTCGCCCGAGGAGAAGCAGCCCCAGNTGCAAATCATTAACCCGAAAGTGAAACGCAAGACCGTCCTTCGGTCTTACCATTTACCGTCCGGGGCCCACGTCATGGTGCCCGATGGTGNCGGTGTANACCCGGGTGACGTTCTTGCCAAGATTCCCCGTGAGACCACCAAGACCACCGACATCACTGGAGGCTTGCCGCGTGTTGTGGAGCTCTTCGAGGCTCGTAGGCCAAAGGAGCCTGCTGTTATCACGGAGATTGATGGTGTTGTCCATCATGGNGAGATCACCAAGGGTCTTCGAAAGGTAGTAGTTAAGCCCAGTGAGAAATCCGGTGAGGATCGTGAGTACTCGGTGCCTCGTGGGACGCACGTCAACGTTCGCGAAGGTGATTTAGTACGGGCGGGGGAAGCGCTCGTTGATGGCCCGATCAATCCACACGATATTCTCGACGTTNTGGGAGAACGTGCCCTACAGGAATACTTGGTGAACGAAATCCAAGAGGTATATCGACTGCAGGGCGTCACTATAAACGACAAGCATATCGAAGTTATCGTGCGTCAGATGATGCGCTGGGTAAAGGTCGAAGAAGTTGGTGACGCTGATTTTCTTTACAACGAACAAGTTGANCGCTTTCGNTTCCACGCAGAAAACGAGCGCGTCAGCAAGAAAAAGGGAACCCCTGCCACAGGTCGGCCGTTGTTGCTTGGTATTACCAAGGCTTCGTTGTCGACTGATTCGTTCATCTCAGCGGCGTCGTTCCAGGAGACTACCCGGGTCCTGACCGAGGCTGCCATCAGCGGTGCAGTTGACCATCTGCGCGGTTTGAAGGAAAACGTAATCATGGGCCGATTGATTCCTGCTGGCACAGGGTTCGANGACTACAAACGTGTACGGCTGGTCGAAGAAGAGCCTAAGCGCCGTCGTCCAGCCGACATCTTGGCCGGTATGGAAGAAGCCGCAGCCNAGGCCGAAGCTGCTCAAATGGCAACTACCGAGAGCAAAGACAAGTGAACGCTGGTTAAAACCAGCAAAGGCGCTGTTTTTCGGGACTTTCGAGCGTTGACTGAGGCTGAATCGCTGATATAATTTTNGCCAACGCCTGAGGGATACTGCGCTTGGTCCCCAGGATTTCAACCCTGCCATTCACATTCCCTGTCTTTGTTTCTTCCTGCCTGGTAACGGGCTAGGGGTCTGTTCGTGTGGCGGGGCTAATTTTCGGAGGCTAGATTTGCCGACGATCAACCAATTGGTTCGGAAGGGGAGGAAGCGGACTGCTTCCAAAACCTCCAGCCCGGCACTGCAGAAGTCGCCTCAAAGGCGTGGTGTGTGTACGCGTGTTTACACATCGACGCCCAAGAAGCCAAACTCTGCTCTTCGAAAGGTTGCCCGTGTTCGGTTGACTAACGGGATTGAGGTCACCACCTACATCCCAGGCATTGGGCACAACCTGCAGGAGCATTCGATCGTGTTAATCCGCGGAGGCCGAGTAAAAGACCTCCCCGGTGTTCGATACCACGTGATTCGTGGCACGCTCGATACCGCTGGTGTTGAAGGTAGAAAACAGAGTCGCTCGAAGTATGGCGCTAAGAAGCCCAAGGCGTAAGACTCTGCCGTCTAAATACCAGCATTCGCTGGTATTCCTCGATCCTGACTAAATTAGGTTGGCCAGTTAGTGTGGGGCCGCAGATTGTCTGCGGCTCGGCTAGATAGCAGGAGTGTGCGGCTATGCCCCGCAAAGGCACGAAAATAAAGAAGCCTCAAGTTGGGCCTGACCCGGTTTATAAGAGCCGGTTAGTGTCGAAGTTCGTGAACCACATGATGCTGGATGGCAAAAAAAGCACAGCACAGGGAATCTTTTACCGGGCGCTTGAGGTCGTTGGGGAGAAGGGTGATGACGAACCGTTGAAGCTCTTCAAGAAGGCCATCGACAACGTATCTCCCTCAGTCGAAGTGAAGTCACGTCGCGTCGGTGGTTCAACGTATCAGGTTCCGGTCGAGGTATATCACCGCCGGAAAACTTCGTTGGCGTTGCGCTGGCTTGTGGAGGCGGCGCGTAAACGCAGTGAGAAGACGATGGACGCTCGGCTGGCCGGGGAAGTGCTCGATGCTGCTGTCGGGCGAGGCGGTGCTGTGAAGAAGAGAGAAGATACCCACCGGATGGCCGAGGCGAATAAGGCTTTCGCTCACTACCGCTGGTAAAGGAAGAGGTCGGACCGTGGCTCGCAGAATACCGCTCGATAAGACTCGCAATATCGGCATAATGGCGCACATTGATGCCGGTAAGACGACGACTACCGAACGCATCCTGTTCTACACCGGAATCACCCACAAGTTGGGGGAAGTTCACGACGGCAATGCCGAGATGGACTGGATGGTGCAAGAACAAGAGCGTGGTATCACGATTACCTCGGCAGCAACGACCTTCGAGTGGCGGGAACACCGTGTCAACATTATCGATACTCCTGGTCACGTTGATTTCACGGCAGAGGTTGAGAGATCTCTCCGAGTGCTCGATGGTGCGGTGGCGGTTTTTGATGCCGTCGCTGGAGTCGAGCCACAAAGCGAAGCCGTTTGGCGCCAAGCGGACCGCTACAAGGTTCCTCGAATCGCCTTCGTCAACAAAATGGACCGGGTCGGAGCAAACCTGGATCGTTGCGTTGAGATGATGGTCGAAAGGCTCGGTGCCAAGCCGGTGCCGGTACAGATCCCGTGGGGTACGGAGGACCGTTTCATTGGAGTCATCGACGTCATTCGCCAGGTGGGTCTACGGTGGGACGAGGAGACCCAGGGGGCTGATTTTGAAGAAGTTGAGGTTCCAGAAGAATTTCGTGCCGGGCTTGAAGCAGCCCGAGAAAAAGTCCTAGAGGTTGCCAGTGAACTAGACGACCAGGTCCTTGAGAAATACTTATCTGGTGAGGAAATCACTCCCGAACTTCTTATCGAAGCACTGCGCACAGGCACTCTGGCGCTTAAGATTACACCAGTGTTTTGCGGTACTGCCTTCAAGAACAAGGGAGTGCAGACGCTACTTGATGCTGTTATTGACTATCTGCCGTCACCTCTTGATGTTGGGGCTGTAGAAGGTGACAACCCTGAAAATAGCGAGACCGTTGAGCGGGAGCCTTCTGATAACGCTCCATTTTCTGGCCTTGTGTTTAAGATTATGACCGACCCATTTGTGGGTCAGCTTGCATTTCTCCGTGTGTATTCGGGGACAGTGGAATCAGGTAGCACAGTCTTCAACTCGACTGCGGGGAAAAAGGAACGCATCGGGCGTCTCTTGAAGATGCATGCGAATAAGCGAGAGGAAATCAAGCTTGTCCGCGCCGGTGATATCGCGGCAATTGTCGGCCCGAAGAGCGTTTCTACAGGTCACACGGTCTGTGATCCGGCGCATCCAATCATTCTCGAGTCAATGGATTTCATGAAGCCGGTCATTTCGATGGCGATTGAGCCGAAAACAAAGGCTGACCAGGAAAAGCTGGCCGATGCGCTTGCCAAGCTTGCCAAGGAAGACCCAACTTTCGAGCGTCATCGCGACGAGGAGACTGGCCAAACGATCATCTCAGGGATGGGGGAGCTCCACCTGGAGGTTCTCGTCGATCGAATGCTGCGCGAGTTCGGTGTACAAGCCAATGTTGGTCGTCCTCGGGTCTCGTACAGGGAGAGTTTGACCAAGCCCGCAAGAGGGGAAGGCCGTTTTGTTAAACAGACGGGAGGCCGTGGGCAGTATGGGCACGCCGTCATCGAGATTGAACCGTTGCCGCCCGAGGAGGGACAGAAGTTCCTGTTTGTTAACAAGATCGTCGGTGGTGCGATTCCGCGGGAATATATTTCCAGCGTTGAAAAAGGTGTTCGCGAGGCAATGGAAGCCGGCCCGTTGGCAGGTTATGAGATTGAGGGCGTCCAGGTGACACTTTATGATGGATCTTTCCATGATGTTGATTCGTCGGAAATTGCCTTCAAGGTCGCTGGAAGCATGGCATTCAAGGACGCTGCGCAGAAGGCTGGCCCGGTGTTGATAGAACCGATCATGGATGTCGAGGTCGTTGTTCCAGAGGAGTACATGGGCGATGTCGTTTCCGACCTTAACAGCCGCCGTGGCCGCATCGAACGGATGGATTCCCGCGACCGCCTAAAAATCATTGTAGGCCAGGTACCCCTTGCCGAGATGTTTGGTTATGCCACTGACGTTCGGTCGGTCAGCCAGGGCCGTGCGACGTTTACGATGCATTTCGGTCGGTATAGCAAGGTGCCGGCCAACATTACTGAAGAAGTTGTCCTACGTGTCCGTGGTAAGAAGGTTTAGCTAGGGGCTGGAGCGGAGTAAATGGACCAAAAGATTCGTATCCGCCTTAAGGCGTACGATCACCGGGTGCTTGACCAATCGGCGCATGAAATCGTCGAGACCGCCGAGCGTACCGGAGCTCGTGTAGTGGGTCCAGTACCGCTTCCGACGGAACGCAGTATTTATACGGTGTTGCGTTCACCGCATGTCGACAAAAAATCGCGTGAACAATTCGAGATCCGCACCCACAAGAGACTAGTTGATATCTTGGAACCAACGCCACAGACAGTCGATGCGCTCATGCGTCTCGATCTGCCGGCCGGGGTAGATGTGGAGATCAAGGCGTTTGGCCCCGAGCATTAAGGTTTACGAAAGTTGGCAGGAAGAAATGGTCAAAGGACTGATAGGCCAAAAAATTGGAATGACCCGAATCTTCGACGATTCGGGCAACCATGTTCCCGTTACCGTGCTCAAGGCGGGTCCCTGCGTCGTCCTTCAGGTAAAAAACAAGGATAACGATGGCTACAACGCGGTTCAGATTGGCCTTGTGGATGAAACCGTCAAGGAAAAACGCCAGTCTAAAGCACTACTCGGGCACTTGAAGAAGGCTGGGAGTCCGTCGGTGCGTGTTATTCGCGAATTCGAACTCGAAGGCGAAGACGAGTTCAGCCCCGGTGACACGCTGACAATCGAGCAGTTTGCTGAGGTCGACCAAGTCGACGTCACTGCAACCACTAAAGGCCGTGGTTTTCAAGGGGTCATGCGGCGGTATGGTTTCGGTGGCGGTAAGGCAACTCATGGTTCGATGCACCACCGCGCTCCAGGCTCNGTCGGTATGGCTGCCTACCCTGGNAAGGTCCTTAAGGGTCAGCGTATGCCAGGCCAGATGGGCAACAAGCGTGCGACCGAGATCGGCCTTCGTGTTGTCGAAATAGACTCCGAAGAGAACCTTCTCCTTGTGGCCGGCTCAGTCCCAGGGGCCAAGAAGGGTTATGTATTCATCCGCCCGACGATAAAGGGCTAAGCCGATGCCGACGATTCCAGTTCGAGATCGCGAAAATAACCCGGCTGGAGAGGTCGAGGTAACGGCCTCNGTTTTTGACCGAAACGTTAAACGCACTTTGCTGCATGAAGCTGTAGTGCATTACCAGGCAAGTCANCGACAGGGGACCCATAAGACNAAGACCCGCGCGGAGGTTTCCGGNGGTGGTCGCAAGCCGTGGCGCCAGAAGGGGACCGGTCGCGCCCGTGTTGGTTCAACCCGGAACCCTATCTGGCGTAAAGGTGGTGTCGCGTTTGGCCCGCAGCCACGTAACTATGGCTATCGACTTGGTAGCAAGAAGCAGCGCCATGCCCTGCAGATGGCTTTAACGGTCAAGCAGCGCGACCAGCAGATCGTCGTTGTTGACACTCTTCAGATCAAGGCACCCAAGACGAAAGAGGTTGCTAAGATGCTCGCCGGCCTCGACCTGGAGGGGAAAGTGCTGATTTACGATAGCTCTGCAAATGAAGACCTTGTGCAGGCGGCACGCAACATCCCGGGCGTGAGCGTTTCACAGGGCTTTGGACTGAGTGTCTATGACCTGTTGCTACATGACTGGTTACTGATCTCCAGAGAAGGGATTGAGCGGCTGNGTGAGGTATTGCAATGAACGCGTACGACGTTATTCGCCGGCCGGTGATTACTGAGAAAGCAACGGNCATGAAGGAANGTGACCACACACTGTGTTTAGAGGTCGACCGTCGTGCCACGGTGCTTGACATCCGAAGGGCTGTTGAGACCGTTTTCAAGGTGAAGGTTGCTGATGTGCGGGTGTTGAATGTGCGTGGCAAGAAGAAGCGCATGGGACGCTACCAAGGCACCACTGCAGCCTGGAAAAAAGCTTACGTCAAGTTGGCGGCTGATCAGCAGATGATCGAGTATTTCGAGGGAGTGTAACCGGATGGCCTTGANGCAATTGAAACCCACGTCACCGGGCACAAGGTTCCGAAGAGCTCCGGAATATCCGGAGATCTCGAAGGGTACCAAACCCCTCAAGTCCTTGACGAAGGGGAAAAGGCGCATCTCCGGCCGTAACCACAAGGGTCAGATCACGATCCGTCACCGCGGTGGCGGACATAAACGACTTTACCGCGACATTGATTTTCGCCGCAATAAAGATGGTGTACCGGCCAAGGTGCACAGCATCGAATACGATCCCAACCGTACGGCCCATATTGCCTTGCTACATTATGCTGANGGGGAAAAGCGTTACATCTTGGCACCGCGAGGCCTCAGGGTTGGTGCGACCCTGATGTCTGGTCCCGAGGCAGAGCCACGTCTTGGTAACGCACTGCCGTTACGCTCGATTCCTTTGGGCACACCGGTTTGTTGCATCGAGATGAAGCCGCAGAAGGGTGCCCAAATTGCGCGGAGTGCTGGCGCTGAGGCGACACTTATGGCCAAGGAAGGCAAATATGCACACGTCCGTCTGCCATCCAGCGAAGTCAGGCTGATTCACATGGATTGCAAAGCTGTCGTTGGCCAGATCGGCAATGTCGACCATATGAACGTCAGTTTCGGCAAGGCAGGGCGCCGTCGTTGGCTTGGGCGCCGGCCGCATACACGTGGTGTCGCGATGAACCCGGTGGATCACCCGATGGGTGGTGGNGAAGGCAAGGCTTCAGGAGGGCGCCATCCCTGCACTCCTTGGGGCAAGCCGACCAAGGGTGCTAAGACACGACACACTAAGCGAACAGGTAAGTACATCGTGCGTGGGCGGAACGCAGGCCGGCGTAGGCGCTAGAGGGGTTATTACTATGACAAGATCGCTAAAAAAGGGTCCATATGTTGAGCCTTCACTTGCCAAGAAAGTTGAAGCGATGAATCGTGGAGGGGAACGGCAGGTGATCAAGACTTGGTCACGCCGTTCGACGATCGTGCCCGAGATGGTTGGGCACACCCTCGCCGTGCATAACGGGAAACGGTTTATCCCCGTTTACATCACCGAAAACATGGTGGGCCACAAGTTGGGCGAGTTTGCTCCAACACGAACCTTCCGCAGCCACTCTGGCGGTGGGAAGTCGGCCCGCTCGGTAGTCGTACGTTAGGTGGAGGGAGTGAGCGGAATGGAAACTCTCAGCCAGGCATCAGGTCGTTATGTGAGAGGCGGCGCGACAAAGGTTCGCCTAGTGGCTGACACAATCCGCGGGTGCGCCGTGTCTGATGCACTGGGAAGGCTGGAGCTCTCGACCCGTCGTGCAGCACGAGATCTTGAGAAAGTGGTTCGGTCAGCAGTTGCCAATGCCGAGAACCTAGACCCTGGGATCGACGTTGATCGCTTAGTGATTTCTGAGGTTTACGTTGACCAGGGTCCGTCATTGCCGATGCGAATACGCCCTCAGCCTATGGGGCGGGCCCACCCGATCATTAAGCGAACTAGCCACATCACGGTGAAACTGGCAGGAAAGAAGGGCTGATATGGGGCAGAAGGTTCATCCGGTCGGGTTTCGCCTTGGCTACACGCAGGACTGGCGGTCGCGTTGGTACGCTAAGCGAGACTACGCTGATCTGTTACACGAGGATATCGCGCTGCGCGAGATGATTGGCCGCCGATTCCATCACGCTGGTATATCGCGCGTTGAGATCGAGCGTGCGGCTAACAAGTTAAAAGTCGACATTCACACAGCCCGTCCCGGTATCGTGATTGGGCGTAACGGGTCGGAGGTTGATCGGCTAAAAAAGGATATCGAAGGGCAGACCAACCGTGAGGTGTACGTCAACATCCAAGAGGTGCATCGTCCTGAGCTTGATGCCAAGTTGGTTGCCGAAAACATCGCGCTCCAATTGCAACGCCGAGTTGCTTTCCGTCGGGCTATGCGTCGCGCAGTAGAAACGGCGATGAGATTCGGTGCCGAAGGCATCAAGGTTCGCTGTGGCGGTCGCTTGGGTGGGCTCGAGATCTCTCGCGCCGAGTGGTACCTGCAGGGCAATTTGCCCCTGCACACTTTACGAGCAGACATCGATTATGGGTTCGCGGAGAGCGCCACAACCTACGGTCAGATCGGTGTCAAGGTTTGGGTGTATCGCGGGCAGATTTATGACGTGGGGGGCCGCGGTGAGAAACGCTAGCGAGTTTGCACCGATTTGGTTCTGGAGGTACTGAACAATGTTGATGCCGAAAAAGATTAAACGGCGCAAAGTGCATCGTGGACGGAGGCGAGGGAAAGCCACGCGTGGAGCAGTGGTGAAGTTTGGCGAGTTCGGCTTGCAGGCGTTGGANTGTGGGTGGATTACGAGTCGCCAGATCGAGGCGGCACGTGTCGCAATGACGCGTCACGCGAAGCGTGGTGGAAAAGTTTGGATTCGCATCTTCCCCGACAAGCCGATTACGAAGAAGCCGGCCGAGACTCGCATGGGAAAGGGGAAAGGTGCGCCCGAGGAATGGGTGGCCGTGGTACGTCCAGGGCGCATCCTTTACGAAATGGAAGGAGTTTCCGAGGGNCTCGCTCGTGATGCGATGCGGTTGGCGGCTTCGAAATTGCCCATACGAACACGTGTCACACGTCGCCTCGAGAAGGAAATCTGATGAAGCCCGACACNCTTCGTGATTTGTCGCCTGCCGAATTGACGGCTAAGTCGGAGGAACTGCGTGANCAACTCCTTAAACTGCGCTTTCAGCAGTCGACGGGCCAGATTGAGAGTCCGCAGATGCTGCGTGGTGTCCGAAGAGACATTGCTCGTGTGATGACGATTTTACGAGAGAAAGAGCTTGTGGCGCAGGTGCCGTTGGTTTCGCCAGAATTTGATACTGGTTCTGGAGATAGATCTACAGACACAGAAGTTGGAACGGATTAAGGGAACGGGTTGATGGCTGCTGAAGAACAGGTATTGAGCAAAGCGAAGACCCGGGGACAAGGTCGGGAAGAGGTAGGCGTCGTGTTGAGTGATGGCATGGATAAAACCATCGTCGTGAGAGTTGAGCGCGCCTCAGCTCATCCGCTCTATACGAAGGTCGTTCGTGTGCGTCGCAAGTTTGTTGCCCACGATGAGAAGAACGATTGCCGTATTGGTGACCGTGTTCGGATTGTTGAGTGCCGCCCGATGTCGCGTCGCAAGCGATGGCGTGTCGCGGAAATTATGGAACGTGCNCCGCGTGCGTAGCCGTCGGCTATCGAGGATTTCGTCATGATTCGTATGCAAACGATATTGGAAGTTGCAGACAATTCGGGGGCGCGCAAGATTGCCTGCATTACTCCAATCGGCGGCTCCAGCATTGGAAGGACGGCTGGTATCGGTGACATCATCTCAGCTTCCGTGAAGGAAGCAGTGCCGCGGGGGACTGTCAAGAAGGGAGAGGTTGTGCGCGCTGTGATCGTGCGTACTGCCAAGGAGACACAACGTTCTGATGGATCCTACATTCGATTTGATAACAATGCAGCGGTGTTGATCGATGAGAGCAACGAGCCTATAGGCACCCGGGTTTTCGGTCCGGTGGCTCGTGAACTTCGAGAACGCCGATTCATGCGAATTGTNTCGTTGGCTCCGGAGGTGCTGTAGCTATGTCNCGCCGAGTCAAAGTCAATATCCTCAAGAACGATCAAGTTTACGTTATCAGNGGGAAAGATCGTGGCAAGACGGGCCGCGTCATGATGGTTCTGCCGAGGGAAGAGAAGGTTCTTGTTGAGGGCGTGAATATGGTCAAGAAAGCTGTGAAATCNAACCCTGGTAAGAANATCAAGGGAGGGCTTGTTGAGAGCGAGCGGCCATTGCACATCAGCAACGTCGCGGTTGTATGCCCTGATACGAACGCTCCGTCGCGGGTAGCCCGCAAGACCCTGCAGGATGGTAGTAGGGTTCGTGTAGCCGCCAAGTCGGGCGCAACGCTGGACAAGGTTTGATTATGGTTGCACGGCTAAAAGAACGTTACAGGGATGAACTTCGCGGTCAGCTTCAGGAGGAACTCGGCCTGTCAAATCCGATGGCTGTNCCCAAATTGNTNAAGATNGTTGTCAACNTGGGTGTAGGGCGTGCCACGCAGGACATCAAGGAACTAGATCGGGCCGTAGACGANCTTNCGGCGATCACTGGCCAGAAACCNAGTNTTCGTCGNGCGCGAAAGTCGNTAGCTTCGTTTCGATTGCGCGAAGGCATGCCGATCGGTGCTAAGGTCACACTGCGTGGCGAGCGTATGTTNGAGTTTCTTGACCGACTGNTTTCCATCGTTCTGCCCCGGGTGCGTGACTTTCGAGGTGTATCCCGTGATGCGTTCGACGGNCGTGGAAACTATACGATGGGTCTCAAGGACCAGCT
This sequence comes from Acidobacteriota bacterium, assembly GCA_002722645.1. Classification (GTDB taxonomy): domain Bacteria; phylum Acidobacteriota; class UBA890; order UBA890; family UBA890; genus UBA890. The sequence goes on along the minus strand of PBML01000004.1, from coordinate 6,368 downwards.
GATTTTTCCCGAGGTTGATTACACTCAGGTTGACCGTGTCCGGGGAATGAACGTCACGATCTGCACAACTGCGGAAAGCGACGAACCGGCACGTGCTCTTCTCCAGGGCTTCGGAATTCCTTTCCAACAACAGCAACAGGGATAGAACGTGGCAACGACNGCATGGATAGCGAAGGCTAAGCGTAAGCCCAAGTTTAAGNCGCGCAAGATTAACCGGTGTCGTATCTGTGGGCGTGTCCGTGGGTATTTACGCCGCTTCNAGATGTGCCGGATTTGTTTCCGGNAGCGCGCTTTGCGTGGTGAGATTCCAGGTNTTCGTAAGGCGAGCTGGTAGGANATCGACCGATGATGACTGATCCTATTGCCGACATGCTGACCCGTATTCGCAACGGAATGGAAGCGAAGCACGACTCCGTTGTGATTCCNTATTCTGGGCTTAAGAAGGAAATCGCTCGTATTCTCAGCGAAGAGGGGTTTGTCGGGGAAGTTGAGCTTGAACGAGGTGAGAATGCGAGCAGCATNGAATTGTCTTTGAAGTATGTCGAGGGCCGGAAACCAGTGATTCGCCACATTGAGCGAGTCAGCAAACCGGGGCGGCGAATCTACTGTGGCAAAGAAGACGTGCCAGTTGTTCTCAATGGTCTGGGAGTGGCAATCGTTTCAACTTCGCAAGGTGTGTTAACCGATCGTCGTTGCCGGGAACTTGGGGTTGGCGGCGAAGTTATTTGTAGAGTCTGGTAGTCATGTCAAGAATCGGATTGATGCCAATTACGTTGCCGGAAGGGGTTTCCNTCCAGCGGAAGGGTGATGCGCTGAAGATCAGCGGCCCGAAGGGNAAGCTGGACAGCCCGGTTCCCCCTGGTATCACCATGATCGAAGAGGAACGCAGTCTGCGTTTCGAGCGTGCTAACAACGAGAAACAAACCCGTGCATACCACGGGTTGGCCCGTGCGCTCGCAGCCAACGCCGTGCAAGGGGTTCACGAGGGCTTTCAGCGCGACCTTCTAATTCAAGGAATTGGCTACCGGGCCAAGATGGAAGGCAAAAGACTCGTCTTGCAACTTGGCTTCTCACATCCGGTGAACTTTCCGATACCGGAAGGCATCGAAATCAACGTCGAGGACCAAACCAAGATCTTCGTCAGGGGCATTGACAAGCAGCAAGTGGGTGAGATTGCGGCGCAGATAAGGCGATTCCGTCCCCCTGATCCCTACAAGGGCAAGGGAGTTCGTTATGCCGACGAGATTGTACGCAAGAAGGTCGGCAAGGCNGGTGTCAGTGCATTGGGGGCTTAAAGGGNCATGTTGANACAACGGCGCAAGAANAAGGAGATCCGACGGGCTGCTGTGCGGCAGCGAATTCGCCGCCGTGTGAGTGGCACTGCGGAGAGACCTCGTCTCACGGTATTTCGTTCCGTCCGCCATTTGCACTTGCAACTGATAGACGATGTTGANGGCAAGACGTTGGTGTCAGTCTCGACCCAGGAGGCTTCGTTCAAGGAACAGAGCTTTAGACGCGGGGCCACTGTCCCAGCCGCCTCTGCAGCAGGAAAAATGCTTGGCGAGCGCGCCAAGGCTGTGGGTATTTCTAAGATTGTCTTTGACCGTGGTGGTTANGCGTATCATGGTCGCGTCCGCGCTGTCGCTGATGCTGCACGCGAAGTCGGTCTCGAGTTTTAGCCAGGAAGGTCTGACTATGAGCCATACTGATCGAATCGATCCGGACTCGTTGGAACACGAGCTTCAGGACACCGTTGTTGCCATTAACCGTGTTACCAAGGTTGTAAAAGGGGGNAAGAACCTTGGTTTTAANGCGCTGGTAGTTGTCGGTGACAAGCACGGCCACGCTGGCTANGGACTTGGGAAAGCAAAGGAGGTGCCCCTNGCCATCCGGAAGGCGGTACAGGTGGCGCGGAAGGATCTGCGTGAGTTCCCGATGATGGGGACGACTATCCCGCACCGTGTTGTCGGAAAGTTCGGGGCCGGGCAAGTTCTGCTCAAGCCGGCTTCTCCTGGCACCGGAGTTATTGCCGGTGCTGCGATCCGAGCTGTGGTTGAGNTGGCCGGTTACCAGGACATNCTGACAAAGTGTCTGGGTTCCCATAACCCGCACAACATGTTGAAGGCGACGTTCGAGGCTCTTGGACNGCTTCGCGATGGAGACCAGATTGCCAAGATGCGCGGACTGGACCCCGACAATGTTAAACCGNACCAGAGNTACAGCGACGTTAGCGGCTAGAAGACGGGGGACGATAGAGTGGCAAAGAACGCATCCGTTTTACAAATCCGCCAGGTTCGTAGCCGCATTGGACAGACGTTAAGACAGCGCGAGGCTTTNCGGACNCTTGGGCTTCGCCGCATCGGGCAGGTTGTGGAACGGCCCGACAATCCAGCTGTCCGTGGCATTGTACGGGCCATTGCTCACCTCGTGAGTATCGAGNGGCCTGATCTGCTCCGGGAAGAACCAAAGACGAAGCAGACTAGCGCCGCTGCTGTAAAGGGAGCTGGGGAGCCGGAGAAGGTCGTGTCCGNGGAGGTNCCGGCCACTCCGACGACGACTAAGAAGAAGGCGAAAAAGAGAAAAACAACCAAGAAGAAGGCAACCAAGAAGAAGGCAACTAAGAAAAAGGCAACTAAGAAAAAGGCAACTAAGAAAAAGGCAACTAAGAAAAAAACCNCTAGAAAGACGACGACCAAGAAGAAGGCNAGTGGAGGCAANTCATGAAGCTGCACGACGTGCGGAAGAAGTCCGTAGCCCGGCAGCCTCGTAAGCGCGTTGGTCGCGGCCGTAGCTCAGGAACTGGGAAGACCAGCGGTCGTGGCCACAAGGGNGCAAAGTCACGTTCGGGATACAAGCGAAAAGAGGCGTTTGAGGGGGGACAGATGCCACTTGTGCGTCGTATCCCAAAGCGGGGGTTCAGTAACTATCCTTTCCGTAAAGTGTGGGCCGAGGTGAATCTGAGCCAGTTGGATCGTTTCACCAGCGGTGAGACCGTTGATCCCGAGATGCTTACTAAGTTCGGCGTAATCAAGGGACGTTTCGACGGTATCGTCATTCTTGGCNGAGGNGAGCTTGAGGCAGCGGNGACTATCAGAGCGCATCGTTTTTCCAAGACTGCGGCTGAAAAGATTGAAGCTGCTGGCGGTAAGGCTGAGGTCATCCGCCTGACTGGTCCTGACACTGAATCTACCGCCGAGTTGATGAGTAATGCTGAAGTCGTCGCTGAGACAGCGGCATCCGAGACTGAAGCTATGGATACGGAGGTCGGTGGCGGTGGTGGCGAGAATGGAACTGTCGAGGAGGCAGGAAGTGATCCTGAAGACGTCGAGGGGGTAGCATCTGAGCCAGAGGGTTCGAAAGTCGCTGGTAGTGAGGATGATGATATTGTCGAGGNATCAGGCGCTGGCGATGAGGTAACCGAGTGAGGGACACGGTCCGCAATATTTTTGCGATTCCCGACCTACGGAACCGCGTGCTGTTCACCTTTGGTTTGCTCGCAGTGTTTCGGATCGGCGCGAACATTCCGATTCCGGGTGTCAATTCCGATGCAATTCTTGAGTTCTTCAACGCGCAGCAGGGAAACTTCTTTGGCTTGGTGAACTTGTTTTCTGGTCAGGCTCTGAGCCAGATGACGGTGTTTGCTCTTGGTATCATGCCGTACATTTCGGCTTCGATCATTCTGCAGCTTCTTACTGTTGTTTGGCCTTACCTAGAGAAGTTACAAAAAGAGGGAGAGCTTGGCCGCAAGAAGATCACGCGCTACACACGCTATCTGACCGTTATGTTGTCGATCATTCAATCGGCTGGTATCTCCTTTGCACTTGAGGCTCAAACCGGCAACCAACCGTTCGTTCTGAGCCCAGGTTGGGGGTTCCGGTTTATGGCGATACTGACATTGACCACCGGAACCGCGTTTCTAATGTGGCTTGGTGAGCAAATTTCTGAGCGTGGCGTTGGGAACGGTATCTCGCTGCTGATCTTTTCCGGAATCGCAGTGGGTTTGCCGAGCGGCATTATTAGTACCTATGCTCAACTCGAAGTCGGGTCTTTGAACATCTTTACGATGCTGATCCTGGTTGTGGTGATGGTCGCCGTCACAGGCTTCGTCGTTCTCATGGAAAGTTCGCAGCGGCGTATACCAGTACAGTACGCTAAACGTGTAGTCGGCCGGAAAATGTACGGTGGTCAAAGTGCCCATTTGCCAATTCGTGTCAATACAGCCGGCGTCATTCCGGTTATCTTTGCATCGTCAATTATCATGTTTCCGCAGACTATCACCCAGTTTGTAACCCACCCATGGGCGCAGGCGGTCACGGTGGCGCTTACCTGGGGGCATCCTGTGTACACGATCATGTACGCGGCGAGCATCATTTTCTTTTGTTACTTTTATACAGCAATCATTTTTAATCCGGTCGATGTAGCCGACAACATGAGAAAGTACGGCGGTTTTATTCCTGGCATCCGCCCCGGCAAGCGCACAGCAGACTATATTGACGGTATCCTGACGCGACTGACGTTCATTGGCTCCATCTACCTTACGGTGGTTTCCTTATTGCCGCAGTTCTTACTTGCAGGCTTCCAGGTCGCACCGATTCCCCTTATTGGGCCGTTACTGGACAGTGCATTGCCAATCTGGGTTACGACGGGACTGGGTATCAACTTCTATTTTGGTGGCACCTCTTTGTTAATTCTTGTTGGAGTCGCCATGGACACGGTAAGGCAGGTTGAGAGTCAACTAGTTATGCGACACTACGAAGGTTTTATGAAGGGTGGCCGAATCAAAGGTCGCCGGTACTGATGCTGGTTCAGGGAGCACCATTGTGCTGATTGTTCTTCTTGGCCCACCCGGGGCAGGTAAGGGCACCCAAGCTGCTCGTTTGGCGACGAAATATGGCATCCCGCAGATTTCGACTGGTGACATGTTGCGTGCGGCGGTTGCTGCTGGCACGCCGCTTGGCAAGAGGGTGGAAGGGATCATGGAGGCGGGGGAACTCGTCCCGGATGACGTTATGCTTGAGGTTGTAGAAGATCGGCTCTCTCAGCCCGATTGCGCTTTGGGTGCAATCCTTGATGGGTACCCGCGCACTGCGGGTCAAGCGGAAACGCTCGACCCGCTAGTTCAGCGAATCGGCCAGGGCCGAAGCAGTCTTGTTCTTGTGCTGGATGTTCCGGAAGAAGAGGTTATACGGCGAATCTCGGGTCGTCGGGAGGAGGCAGGTGAGGCAGGTAAGCGGGACGATGACGCAGATCACGTTGTCTTGGAACGTTTACGTGTCTACCGAGAACTCACCGAACCGCTTGTGGAATTTTACCGTGACAAGGGTGTCATGGCCGAGATTGCTGGCATTGGTACCGTTGACGAAATCTTTGACCGAATGGACGCCACTGTACGGGAGCATCTACAGGGATGATCATTTGCAAATCGAGGACCGAACTTGAGATTATGCACCGTGCCAACCAGGTGGTGTCTCAAGTCCTTGGCGAGCTTGTGCAGCGCGTGCAGCCAGGAGTCAGCACAGGGGAACTCGATGAGTACGCTGAGGGTCGGGTTCGTGAACTTGGGGGCGACCCCGCCTTCAAGGGATATCGTGGCTTTCCGGGAAGTGTCTGCGCATCATTGAATGAAGAAGTTGTGCATGGTATCCCGGCGCACGAGCGTAAAGTTGCGCCAGGAGACATAGTTAGCATGGATCTGGGAGTCAAAATTGAAGGCTTTTATGGTGATTCAGCTACCACTGTAGCTGTTCCTCCCGTGGATCCTGAAATTGAACGACTCTTGCGGATAACCGAGGAGTCACTACAACGCGCCATTGATCAATGCCGAGTCGGGAAACGTGTTGGAGATATTTCGCACGCTGTGCAGTCACACGTTGAGGCGGCTGGATTTTCTGTTGTTCGCGAGTTTGTCGGTCACGGTATTGGGTCGGTGTTACATGAAGACCTTCAAATTCCCAATTTCGGTCGACCAGGGGTTGGTCAAAGGCTACGTGGTGGAATGGTTTTAGCGATCGAGCCCATGGTGAACATGGGGACTCATGAAGTTGAGATCCTGGGCGATGGCTGGACTGCCGTTACCAAGGATCGTCGGCCGTCGGCTCATTTCGAACACAGTGTAGCGATAACTGAGGAAGGCCCCTGGGTTCTGAGCGCGCCACACACCCATATGCGTAAAGCCAGTGGTTACGCTTAAGGAATTTATCTTGAGGACGTATGTCGGTTAAAGAAGAAGTAATAGAAGTCAAAGCGAAGGTTACCGAGTGCTTGCCTAACGCCAGTTTTCGTATCGAACTGGAGAACGGGCACAAGGTATTAGCGTATATCTCTGGGAAAATGCGCAAATATTTTATTCGTATCCTCCCGGGCGACCA
>PBML01000003.1 GCA_002722645.1 Acidobacteriota bacterium | reverse complement strand
AATCCCAGCGATCGTTGCCACCTCGACCGAATGTTTTAGGACGTTCTGCCCATATGAAGTGCGGAATTTGAGGGTCCCGATGAGGCGCACTAGCTCGGTGTGCAATTCATGAACGCCGAGGTCAGCGGCTGCTTCAGCCCCATTGTGCCGGATTTGTTCTTCGACCTCCGTGCGTATACGTTCGACGACTTCCTCTATGCGAGAAGGGTGAATGCGGCCGTCTCCAACAAGCTGTTCGAGAGCAAGCCGCGCGACCTCACGCCGCAAAGGGTCGAAGGTCGAGATCAGTACAGCCTCAGGTGTGTCATCGACAATGAGGTTGACGCCCGTCACCATCTCGAAAGCACGAATGTTGCGACCCTCGCGACCGATAACACGGCCCTTCATGTCATCGGATGGGAGTTCGACGACCGAAACAGTATGTTCGGCCACATGGTTGCTAGCGGCCCTTTGAATTGCTGTCGAAATGATTCGGTCTGCCTGTTTCTTGGCTGTCGCTTTGGCGTCTTCCTCGATACGCCGGACACTGGCAGTTGCCTCGTCACGAGCCTCATGCTGCAAGAGCTGTATTAGGGCCTGTTTAGCTTGCTCAGAGGTTTGCCCCGCTAGGCGTTCGAGGCGTCCTATAGCTTCGTCGCGCTTCCGGTTAGCTTCGTCTTCGGCTAGCTTGGCCCTTTCAAGTTTGTGGCCGAGCTTGCGCTCAAGCCTCGCGAGTTCCTTTTCACGGTCTTCGAAGGCACTGGTCCGCCGTTCAAGCTTTTCTTCACGGCGGGCGATGCGGCGTTCAAGCTTGCTGATCTCCCGCCGACGGTCGCGGCTTTCTTCTACGAATTCCTGTTGAGAACGAAGGTGTGCTTCTCGTGCCTCAATCTTTGCTTCTTTGAGTAGTGTGTCGGATTGTCTTAAGGCATCTTCGGAGAGCTTCCTGGCGTTCTCTCTAGCCTCCCTGGCGTTCTCTCTAGCCTCCCCAAGGAGGCGATCGCCGAAACGTCGCCTCAGCATAAGCCAAATAGCCAACAGAAAAGAACCGCCAATCAGTATTCCGATGGCGACGCCCGCTGCGGTGGAGGTTTGAAAGAATCGGCTGGATTGAGCCAGGAGGCCGGCACTGACGGCGGTCGTAATACTAGTGCCGTACATGGTCACCCCCTTTAACAGCCTCGGATTACGACGAGGGAGAAGGGCACGACCTTAGGGTCGCCGAGCCGGCGCCGATGGCGACGAGAGCGATCGATCAAGAAAAAGGGGAGATTGCAGCCTGCTAGACTAGCAAACCCCCTTTACAAAGAAGTGCTTCACAAGTCCTGAATCTTTGCAGTATTCGGTCGATCGGGGTGCTCTCGTTTGGTTAGTGAGATTGCCGACGAGTTAATTTCGGCGCTGTATTGATCCAAGCTGCCGGCGGTACTTGGACCAGCTCATTTTCTTNCTCCCCCTCGTTTTTCGAGGGTTTTTTATGTGTTGTTTATTGGTCAGTCGCCGGGNATCCGGCGATTTGTTTTCATGATAACTAGGGTAATGTTATCCGGGTCCCAGGAGATTGCAACGGNTAACNGANTTGTTCCGCTTTCGGGGAAGNCAGCTGAGAATGGGTTGAGCCTCATCTCATTANCGCTGGCGGGCACCNAGCTTCTTACTGAGTGTATCGACTAGCTTCTTCTGCCCTGCTTCAATCTCCGCNGCAGTTAACGTGCGGTCGGCGGCGCGAAAGGTGAACCGTAGCGTCATGCCACGATGNCCCGGAGGAATTTCGTCGCCTTTATAGATTTCTATTAGCGTAATACNAGCCAGAGGCAGCATGGCCTCGGCTGCGGCCNCCCGGACGGTCGTCTCGACGACTCCGTAATNAGAGCCCTCTGGTAAGACCAGCGCGACATCGCGGGACCCTCCCGGGAAACGCGATACTGGGCGGTAAGGCGTCGTTGGGTGGGGCAAGCCGATGGGTTTGTCGATGTTTAGTTCGACTACCCATACCTCGGCGTCGATGTCGAATGTCTGCGCCGTGTCGGCGGAGATTCGCCCGGCCCAGCCTGCGGGAATGTTGCCGCCTGCACCGTTTCGGATCAGTGCGGTCGCTGACTGATCAATCCCGGGAGACTTGCCGGCACCCCACTGCCACTTTGGCCAGGCCATCTGCTTAGTGACGTGCTCAACGATTCCCTTGAGGTCGTAAAAATCAACTGGAGTAGAAACGTCTTTCCAGTGGTCGCGCCGCTGAGAACCGGTGAGAGCGATCGCCATGCTCCAGTACTCGGTGACCCCATCGTCGGTTAGCGGTCCGGCAAAACAGCGGCCGACTTCAAACAGCCGCAGGGATGTTTGGCCATGGTTCAGGTTGTGCGCCACTGCACCAAGGAGGCCTGGNACCAGGTGGGCGCGCANTACGCTGAGCTCCTCAGAAATGGGATTGTTAATGGATACCAGATCTTCAACTTGGCCCACGAAACCGGATTGCTCCAGAAGCGAACTTAAAGAGCTTGACATTATTTCGCGACATCCAGCGGCNACAAGGNATTGCTTGAGGCGTTGTTCGCCGAGAATCTCAGGGGTCCCGGAGTCTTGAATACTGCGGACGACTGGCAACGTAGCGGGGAGCCGNTCGTAGCCGTTGTGACGGCCGACTTCCTCTATCAGGTCTTCTTCGCGCGTTACATCAGGTCGAAAACTCGGAACTCCAACATCATAGCCGCCGGTCTTAGCTGCGAGAGAGAATCCAAGACGAGTGAGGATCTCCTCGACCTCAGAGNTTGGGACTTCTATCCCGAGCAAACCCTTCAGGCGAGTCTGCCGGAGCGTAGTATTTACCGGCTCGGGCAAGGTGCCGACAACGTCGACCGTTCCACGTGACAACGCACCGCCCCCGATCTCTTGAATCAGGGATGCTGCGCGGTCGATCGCCAGGAGCATGCCGTCATGGGCAGGGGAGCGCTCGAANCGATGGCTGGCGTCTGTGTGGAGATTCAGCCGGTGTGCTGTTGCACGGACGGTAGCCGGATCAAACCAAGCACCNTCGANAAGAACNTTAACTGTATCATTGGTAATGGAGGTCTCCGCCCCGCCTATCACACCGGCGAGTGCCACGGGGCGTTGCCCATCGGCGATTACTAGGTCACTCGACGTCAGGTTATGCTCAATGTGGTCGAGCGCGACGAAAGNTTCTGACTTACGTGCTCGGCGGACTACGATTTGGTGATCGACAAGCTGGTCGAAGTCAAATGCATGCAGTGGGTGGCCGAGTTCCCAGAGAACAAAGTTGGTGATATCGGCGACGTTGTTCAACGGTCTTAGTCCGATTGACTCGATGAGGTTCGCGAGCCATTGTGGCGAAGGCTCGACCTTGACCCCACGAATCAATCGGGCTGTATAGCGTGGGCACCCGTTCAGATCATCGATTGCTATCGCGGTTAACTGGTCTGTGGCGGGANCAGACTCGTTGACTNAGATCTCTGGCGCTTGNAGGTCGGAACGACGGGCTGTGGCAATCTCGCGAGCCAAACCGTAGTGATTCATTGCGTCGACCCGATTCGATGGAATATCCAGGTCGAGCAAAGCCCCATCAGAGTGTGANCGGATATCCTCAACAACCATGCCACAACGGGTGAGGAGTTCAGCGAGATGACTAGTCTCTTCGGGGAGTTCGACGTAGCGTGCCAACCAGTTCGAAGAAAATAGCATTGCGCTCAGCCCGCAAACTGACGCAAGAAGCGTGCATCGTTTTCGTAGAGTGTTCGGATGTCAGTGATGCCATAACGCATAGCGGCGATNCGGTCAACGCCCATCCCGAAGGCNAAACCNTGCCATTCNTCGGGATCGTAGCCGATTTTCTCAAAAACGGCCGGGTGCACCATGCCGCAGCCAAGCATCTCAATCCAGCCGTTGCCCGCATTAGCATCCATCTCTGCTGATGGCTCTGTGAAAGGAAAATAGCCGGGACGNAATCGGGTTTGAGTCTGAGGTCCGAAGAGTGCCTTGACGAAATGGTCAAGAGTGCCACGCANGTCTGCCATTGTGATGTCTCGATCTACAAGTAAACCTTCGCACTGTACAAAAGATGGAGTATGGGTGGCGTCGGGTGTATCTCGTCTGTAGACCCTGCCTGGAACGATTATGGCAAGCGGGGGTTCCTGACCCTCCATCGTACGAATCTGAACAGGGGAGGTGTGGGTTCGAAGCAGCCAGTNGTTATCGAGGTACAGCGTGTCCTGGCTGTCACGTGCTGGGTGGTCACGGGGGATATTTAGAGCCTCGAAGTTGTAGTAATCGTGCTCAACTTCGGGCCCGCCAACAACCGTGTAACCCATGCGTGTGAAGACACCAACTATTTCTTGTAATGCGAGAGTAATCGGATGAAGGGAGCCAGCTTTTTTGCTGCGACCAGGAAGGGTTACGTCGAGGGGGGGCACCTCGTTACGGACATCCTTGTTTAAGCTAGCCTTGATCTCGCCAAGCTGTCTGGTGATCTCCTGCCGCGCGTGATTGGCGGCACGTCCTACGGGGCCTCGAGCCTCGGGCGGTAAGGTACCCATGCTATCGAAAATCGCTGTCAGCTGGCCACGTTTACGGCCGACATAACGAGACCGCAGCTCCTCAAGCTCGGCAAGATTTCGCACTTCTCCGGCCTCGTCGGCGAAATCGGTGCGCAGTCCTTCGATTTTGGCTAGCGAGTCGCCGCCATCAACGTGCGCCTGTCCAGTTTCATCGTCCACAGACGTGCCTCTCGGACAGATTAGGCCGCGAGAGAATCTTTAGCGGCAAGGGTAAGCTGTGCGAACGCCTCGGGATCTTCGACCGCAATCTGGGCCAACACTTTCCGGTCGAGGCCAATGTTGGCAGCCTTCAATCCCGCCATGAAGCGGCTATAAGAAATGCCGTGCTGACGACAAGCGGCGTTGATTCGGATAATCCACAGGCGGCGGAAATCACGCTTTTTTCGCTTACGCCCGATGTAGGCATATTGCATGGCGCGGTCGACTGCGTCACGCGCGGAAGCGTAAAGTCGGCTGTCGGCCCCGTAGTATCCCTTTGCTTGCTTGAGTATGTTGCGGCGTCGGTTCTTGTGAACATTGCCGCGCTTTACACGAGCCATGCGATTCCTCCGTTATCTTGGCGAGCGACTAACTGTAACGCTCCGGCAGTAACCGAGCGAGGCGGCGCTGGTCTGAAGTAGCAACCAATTGCGACTTGCGAAGGTTGCGTTTCCGCTTGCTCGACTTGTGTCCCATTAAGTGGCCGGCGTACGCGTGGTGGCGAGAAAATTTGCCGCTACCGGTGCGCTTAACGCGCTTGGCCGCTCCGCGGTGATTCTTCATCTTGGGCATATCTTGTCCTCACAATTATCGAACTTGATTACNAAAAGACGCNTATCCAATCAGTCTCGTCTCGGAGTAATTATCATGGACATCAATCGACCCTCCATTCGTGGGGCGCTGTCGACCCGGACGGTCGCGCCGAGNTCGTCCACAACTCGGTCCAATATTCTTCGCCCGTACTCCGGATGAACGACCTCACGGCCACGGAACATTATCGTTGCTTTGACCATGTGGCCTTGGGAGAGAAATCGATGAATATGTTTCATTTTGAAATCGTAGTCGTGTTGATCGATCTTTGGACGGAATTTTACTTCCTTCAGCTGCGTATTGTGGGGGCGTTGCTTCTGTTCCTTGGCTATCCGATACGCGTACTTACCGTAATCCATAAGCCGGCAAACTGGAGGCTCGCCGTTAGGCGCGACCTCTACTAGGTCCAACTCCTGCTCAAGGGCCCTTGCCATTGCTGCCTCCGTGGGCACCACCCCTAGCTGTTCGCCGGCAGCATCGATCAGTCGAACCTGAGGAACTCTAATCTGGTCGTTGATCCGGTGTTTCTTTTGTCCGGGAATGCTCTAACCCCCTTTGTTATGGTTCGGCGCGCCGGTGCGAGCCGAACAAGTCGTCAAGCCGCCGGTGTAGCACCATTCTCACGCAACGGCCATTCTCGCACAGNGCGGNCCTCAATGTCTCGCACGGNCTGTGCCAGAAACGTTTCAATCGTAAGGCTTCCTAGGTCGCCAACGGTTCGGTGACGTACAGAAACTTCCTGGTTTTCCATGTCACGGTCGCCGACGATTAGCATGAATGGAAGTTTCTGTGTCTGTGCATCGCGGATCTTGGCGCCCAGTTTGCCGCTGCGGCGATCAACCTCGGCGCGAAGTCCCGCTTTCTCTGCTGCTTCGGCTATGTCTTCGGCGTATTTGATGTGACGGTCGGCGATTGGCAATATGACGACTTGAACCGGAGCCAGCCAAAGTGGAAACGCTCCGCCATAGTGCTCGATNAGACCACCGACAAATCGCTCCAGTGAGCCGTAAATAGCGCGGTGGATCATTGCGGTGCGATGTTGGTNCCCATCGTCGCCAGCATAGGTGAGGTTGAAACGCTCCGGCAGGTTGAAATCCAGTTGTATTGTCGATCCCTGCCAGGCACGACCCAGTGCATCGATGAGGTGAAAATCAATCTTTGGGCCGTAGAATGCTGCTTCGTTAAGTTGACGCTCATACACCAGACCCATTGAATCGAGAGCGTCCGCCAGGGCACTTTCAGCAAGGCCCCATTGATCTTCGTCGCCAGCGTACTTGTCCCGGTTACTAGGGTCATGCAAAGAAAGGTCGATACGGTATTCGTCATAGCCGAAGGTCTTCATAACGTGCAGCGCGAGATCAAGTGCGCCAGACACTTCTTCCTGTATTTGATCCGGGCGACAGAAAATATGGGCGTCGTCTTGTGTGAAGCCGCGTACGCGCAGCATGCCGTGTAGAACCCCTGAGAGTTCGTTGCGATAGACGGTCCCAAATTCGCTATAGCGAAGGGGCAGTTCACGGTACGAGCGAGTGCCTTTCTGGTAGATCAGGATGTGACCAGGGCAATTCATAGGCTTGAGGACGTATTCCTGNTCGTCGACATCNAGCGTGAACATATTTTCCTTGTANTAGTCGTAATGGCCCGACGTTTCCCANAAGTGTTTTCGCGCGATGTGAGGCGTGTAGACAANGTCATAGCCGCGCGANAGCTGTTCATCNCATAAGAAGGCCTCGATCTGATGCCGAATGGTGCCGCCCTTGGGGTGCCAGTANGCCATCCCGGGACCNGCCTTTTCNTCAAAGTGAAAGAGGTCCAAATCGATACCGAGGCGGCGGTGGTCNCGCTTTTTAGCNTCNTCGCGGTGGTCCAGAAATGNTTNNAGGTCCTCCGNGGAGAAGAAAGCCGTGCCGTAAATTCTTTGCATCATGGGGNAATCTTNTCGACCACTTTNNGGTCGCCAGTGNGCTGCNGCAGTGTGCAAGAGTTTGATCNCAGGGATCTTGCCAGTGTGCGGNAGGTGGGGCCCGGTACAGAAATCGATGAAGTTTCCCTGCTNGTAGCAAGAAACCTGGTCGCCACCTTTGTCACGGACAAGCTCGACCTTNAAGTCTTCGCCCTTCTCGGCGAAAATCATCTCCGCCTCTTCTTTGGGCATTTCGAGTCGTTCCAATGTTTGATTGGTTTTNATCAGCTTGCGCATCCGCTTTTCGATAGCTTTTAGGTCTTCCGGGGTGAAGGGGTCTTCACGCAGAAAGTCATAATAGAAGCCATCAGCGGTTGGTGGCCCGATGCCAACCTGAACGTCATTAAATAGTTCCTTGACCGCCTGGGCGAGCACGTGAGAAGTAGTGTGGCGGCACATTTCAAGTGCCATTGAAGACGCGTTTCCTCTAGGTTCCAAAGGGGCCAGCTCGCCATTGGCATGAAGCGCCATTTGGAAATCTAGAGGCTCGTCGTTGAGGGACACCCCGACCGAGGTCTTCAGCCACTCTGGACAGTGTTGCTCAAGGACATCCCGAACGCGTGTTCCTGCAGAAAGGAGNAGTTNCTGTCCGTTAATTTTGATTTCAATTGATTCAGACATTGCNGCTGCGGCTATGGCTATCGGTGTTGCAACGGGGCAAGCAGGCGAGNAAACTAGTAGGCGCGGCCGGGCTCGAACCGACGACCTCTTCCGCGTCAGGGAAGCGCTCTCCCAACTGAGCTACGCGCCTTCGTTCCCTCAGCAGTGANCGGAAAAACTCCAGGCCATCTATCCGCACCCTACTAGCGCCGGGCACCTGGGAATGAGCCGACGGCGACCACCGAAACTCGTGAGTCGCAAAGCTGCCTGCGCCAGAATTATAAGAGGGATTGCGTGAATTCGTCAACGTGATCTGCTGATCGCCAGTGGCCCATCCATGGCACCATTTCGGTCAACCGCACATACGACATAGGCGATTACAACCAGGGAAATTAACTCGCCTGGCAAGTGGGAAAAGTAAGAATAGAAGAGGATGTCCGCCCATCGATCCGGCATNCTGGCGGCGGTTCCAGTATCTGGATTCCAGGCCGCCAAAATGACGTTCCCGNCAAATCCCGCGATGTAGTAGGGGAGAAGNCAGAAGAAGTAACCTACGACTCGCCCAGGCTCCGGAACCATCTTGTAAGCGTAAAAAACTGCAATCGCGGTTGCTAAAAGAAAGGTAAGAGCGAAATAGACTCCGATGGCGCCCTTTGTGATCTGGGGGATAAAGACCATCACCAACAATGCGGTCGCGCTAGCAACACCGAAGACAGTCCACCAAACGGCGCGCGGGGGGTTCGCGCCATTGTCATCGGCTGGTGCGATCACACCAGCAACTAACGCACATAGGATCAGGCCNAGCCTGAAACTCCACTCTCCTGGGCCAACGGTCTCAGGCGACACGATAGCTAGTGGGATCATTATCNTTGTTGCAACGAATTGAACCAGCACAGCTCGTTTCGGTCCGAGCCAAGTGCCACATAGCAATGCTATGGCTGGTGCGAATGAGAATGAACCGAGTGTGTACTCGACACGCAGAAACGCAATGCCTGCGGAGCCCAGAGTCCAAATAGTAAGGGGCCATCGGGAGGGGTGGANACGACTGGCGTTAGAANTGGGCACGGCGAGGATCGTATTCAATCTCGATCAATCTAGGCCCATGAGTGCAGTGTGATGGGTCCTGTAATTGCTTCTGGCAACGCGAGCGGCAATGGTCGGGAGNCCCTGAATAAGCCTCACCGGCAATCTTCTATTTCTATCGAGCCGGGGAATTNGGGCTTCAGNNNTGGCTNACGGCTGTGCAGAGGTGAGTGTCATCTTGTCGATGCCATCCTTGAGATTAGCCGCGNCAGTACTAGGCAACTAGATCTTCCAGCTGATCAATTGCCGAATCGTAGGGAGTCCGTGAACCTCGGTCAAGGAAAAGTTGTGAGCCTAGTTCGACGTCTATCTGAATTTACAAACTGGGCCCGTCNCCGTTCCTTCTNGCTTGGAGCTAGGCGAGCAAAATTGGTGTCGNGGTGATTCAACTCAATGCCTTGTATACGGCCTTACTGATTTGCAGGTCTTGCACAGCAACNCCTGTCAGGTCGGCGATGGTGAGTTGGTCATCTGATGACCGCCAAAATTGCTGGTTGAGTATTAGGTTGCCGAGTTCAATAGGCTTGGTACCTTCGAGNAGGCTCGCCTTGGTGGCCCGATAGATTTCTCCACGAGACTGGCATTGTTCGATACTGTCCGCTACGACAATGTCGGCTCGGGCCAAAATCTTGGAATCNAGCTCTTGTTTTTCTGGAGTATCAGCGCCTATNGCAGTGATATGCGTGCCCGGGCGGACCTCATCGTTGTGCAGCAAAGGATGCCGGGCTGGTGTGACAGTCACGATCAGGTTGCAGGTCTTGGCAACAGCGGCCGGATCGAGCGTCGTGTCGACACTGTAACCAAGTGCCTCCATGTCCTGCTTGTAAAGGTCAACCTCTTCCTGGCTTACTCCCCAGACGGTGACGTCGCGGCAGGTAATCACCGAGTCGAGCATCAATAATTGTCGCCGTGCCTGGTCTCCGGCACCGANAATGCCGATGCGATGCACCGTGGTTGGCGCCATGTACTTAGCAACCACCGCCCCCGCAGCAGCTGTTCGAACTGCGGTGAGTTGCCCCTCGTCGAGCAGAANGGCGAGAAGTTCGCCGGTTTTTTGACTGAACAACAACATGAGGCCGGAATTGGTTGGAAGTCCGAATCTGAAGTTTTCGTAGAATCCGCTCGCAATTTTGACGACGAAATAGTCATTCTCTTTAATGAATCCGTATTTGATGTGTGCTTCCCCGCGGGGATCTTCAAAGAGCATCTCACCCACCGGGGGAACTACAACTTCATCGCGCGAGTAGGCAATGAATCCTTCTTCAATACAAGTAACAGCATCGATATCTTCCAATGCGGTGCTGATTTGCGAGAGGTTATAAANCTTGGTCACGNATGCCTCCTCCCGGTAGCGCAGGTAGGGCTACAGTGATGAAAAGGTTCAGGAGCCGATGATCCGGCACCCGAGTATGCNTGTAAATGGCGTACCAAAGCCGATTNACGTAATAAGAGCCGACGCGGGGACTTGAACCCCGGACCTGCTGATTACGAATCAGCTGCTCTGCCACTGAGCTACGTCGGCTGCAAGTNGNCCAGAAACNCTCCTGCTGAANGGCTACGATTGACGACCGAACAGAGTCTAACGGTGGTATTCCTGGCTGGCAAAGCGCCAACCATTGCTTGGAGACAGGTATCACCACGGAGAGAATCGGTTCTGCAGCCGGTATGGTGAAACGCTACCGTATATTGAGTGTACTCGTTTCTTACACCGCAACAGGTAGTGGTTCTTACGTTTACGCTTTGATTTGGAGGTGTTAAACTCCGCCGGGCCGGACACTTAGGGGCGACCTACGCAGCAGTCGTCCGGTTTAACGTACTTTGGGAGGCACGGACCTGAGGCCCGTNCATCGTGTGGAAGCTGTCGAAACTAGAAATCCGCGGCTTTAAGTCTTTTGCCGATGCTGCGGAGCTTGACTTCCCTGAAGGAATAACTGCGGTCGTTGGTCCAAATGGTTGCGGCAAGAGCAATATCTCCGACGCCATTCTCTGGGTCCTGGGTGAGCAAAGCACTCGTGCGCTGCGGGCCCATCAAATGCAGGACATCATCTTTCAGGGAACCGCCACGCGCCGGGCAATCGGACTAGCTGAAGTCACCCTCTATTTGAGTAATGGCGCTTCGAATGGCCAGGGTGGTTTTGACTCACTTGCTGATCTCGAGGCCCGGGGCGCGACTGGGTTGCGGCCAGAAGCTGATGGGGATGGACGCTTGGTCGCGGNNCTGGAGNCAGCAACGGGAAGTGGGTCGAACGGGTCAGGTGGTAATGGTGCCAACGGTAATGGTGCTAGACGAAGTGACAGGTCTGAAGACTCGTCCACCCGCGACAGAATCCCTCCAGTCAAAATTGATGCTCCCGGGGGCAGTATCGAGATTGAGTCCAACGAGGATTCAGAGGCCGATGATTTCGGAGACAGTGACGATCCCAGCCTTCTAAAGATAACCCGTCGACTTTTCCGTTCTGGAGACTCGGAGTACTTGCTCGACGGTGACAAATGTCGTTTGCGGGATATCCGTGAACGCCTTACTGGGACAGGGCTCGGAACACGGACTTGCTTCCAGATCGGGCAGGGCAAGATCGACCAGATTCTCTCTGCTAGTTCGCTGGAACGTCGTGCGCCGCTTGAGGAAGCCGCGGGGATTGCACTNTATAGACACCGTCGTCATTTGACCCAGCTTAAACTTGAAGCTACNGCGCAGGATGTGGCTCGGATCGACGATATTTATGAAGAAGTCGGTCGCCAGATGCGAAGTCTCAAGCGCCAGGCGGGNCGGGCGCGTCGATATAAGAAGCTTCGCGGCGAGCTACGCCGCCTAGAGCGTGCCTGGTTGTACCGTGAGCTGCTCGAATCACAACAGCGGGAATCGCTGGCAGTCGCTGTGGTTGGTGAAGCTAGCGAGGCTGANAAGAAGGCGAGGGAGAACCTTACGGCGGCGGCCATGAAGTTGGAACATGAGCGCAAGCGTATGCGTGTCGCCCGAAAAGATGAACAGGACCGGCGTCAGCGTCTTTACCAGAACCAGCTTGAGCAAGAACGGCTTAGGGCTGAGGTGCAACGACAGGAAGATCGACAGAGGTTCGCCGAAGAACGNCAAGCTGAACTTGAGCGGCGTAGCACTGAATTGAAAAAACGGCTTGAGGAGGCCACGGGTTTACGGGTTCGTCGCGAGGAAGTGGCGCAACAATCGGAAGCCGTCCACGAGACAGCCAAGGCAGTTCTGTCGGAAGCAGAGGAGGAGCTTGCGGCAGCGCGACGAAGGCTTGATTTAGCGCTCAGACCGGCGCCATCTGCAAGTGAGGATGGCGAGGGTGCACAACCGCTGTCAGTGAACATAATAGTGGAGGAAGAAGATTTTCCCGCTCTTAGCCTGGCGCTTGGTGACTTACTGGACGTAAAAGTTCTGCCGGACGCAATGCTGGGAGAATGGCTGGGGGAGACCCTTGATGATAATCGGCGAAGCCGGGCACTCCGATGCGTGGAGTCACCGATCATCGCACCTCCACCAGCAGACGATCGCATCGCTGGTGCACTTCAAGAACGGATTAGCGGTCGCAATGAGACCGTCGAGGCTGTAGTCGGTTCGTTGCTGCAAGATACGTGGCTGATCACGAATGCGGAGGATGCGCCGGAATTGGCACGAAGTTATCCAGGTCACGCTTTTGTCGATAACAGCGGGAGTTGTTGGGCCTGTGGCGCGGAGGTCCGGGTACGTGGGCGCCAAGCCCGGCTAAGGATGATGGAGGTCGCTGAGGATGCAGCCGGTGCGGAAACAGAGCAGGGTTCCCCGGCCGAACTCGAAGTAACCTCGCCGGAAGAGTTGGGTGCTCGGGAAAACCGTGACCGCGCGGCAATCGCTGCGGCGGCTGCCGGTGCGCAAGCAGATGCCTCGCGCCAGGAGCTTGCCGTTTCAGAGGCAGCTTGCCGGAGGCTGAAGTCCGAACATCAACGCACGNTNTCCGAGGTTAANAGTTTNATTGAGGCATCTAAGACAGCTACNAAGCGCGCAGAAAAGGCCACCAAGCAAGCCGATGACGCCGTNNAGAAAGGTGCATTNCTAGAAGCCAATGTNAACGCTGCGGANATTGATGACAAAGCTGGAGAGGCCGAGGTCGCTGCTCTTCAGGAGNCGCANTCTCTGGTGCGCAACGATTTNGAACGGGCACANGAGGCTCGTTCGAAGCTTGANGTTGAGGCCGCNGAAATTCGAGTTGCTGGCCAGCACATNGAGGAACANATTCGNGAGAAACTGNCGNTTGGNCCGGCCGAGCTCCTCAAGGAGGGNCCGCTTGAAGNAGTCGAAGGANNTGANGNNCCTGAGGNGCCTANGCNAGNCAAGAAGGATGAAGATACNGATATTGANAAGCTNGCCGCTTCCGAATTGCGGGNGTTGAGCCGCGAAATCCAAGGGAAGATNGAGCGACTTGGACCAGTCAACTTGGTTGCCTACGANGATTTNGAGGTNCAGGAGGGGCGCCATCAGGAACTTGGCGNNCAGCGTAAGGATCTCAAGGATGCAGCANCAAATCTTAACGANGCAATTGGGCGTATAGACACCGATTGCATCGAGCGTTTCAATGATTGCTTCGAGTCAATCAATGGGTATTTCAACCGGATTTTTCGNCAATTGTTCGGCGGTGGGAAAGCGGGCATGAAGCTTGAGAATCCGGAAGACNCTCTTANCTCGGGGATTGAGATTTTCGCCCAGCCCCCTGGCAAGAAGCTGCAGAACATTCGCCTGCTCTCTGGGGGCGAGCGGACTTTAGTGGCGCTCTCCCTCCTGTTTGGCATATTCGAGTATCGGCCNGCNGCATTCTGNATTCTTGACGAAGCGGACGCGGCTNTGGATGAGCCTAATATTGAACGCTTNCTCCGNGCNCTNCATTCTTTNGAGAGCCACACCCANTTCATTCTCATCACGCATAACAAGCGCACGATGGAAATCGCCGATCTTCTGTACGGTGTGACGATGCAGGAAAGTGGTGTTTCGCAGCTTGTCTCGGTCCAGCTCCACTGACCGTGCTTCGGCCTCCCACCGGGGGGTTGTAGCAGAAATCGATCGTTTCTTCGGCGTCCAAGATTCTGGCAGCACGATTGCGACGGAGCTTCGAGGCGGGCTGACGACTTTTGTGACAATGGCCTACATTGTCGTCGTCAATGCCGACCTCCTTTCGAAGGCTGGGATTCCCATCGAGTCCGCGATTTTTGCAACTTGCGCATCGTCTGCGATCGGCACGTTTCTGATGGCTTGGTGGGCTGGATATCCATTCGCGCTTGCGCCAGGGATGGGGCTCAATGCCTACTTCGTGTTTTCGGTTGTTCCGGCAGTCGCTGCTGCGCTCGGGCCTGGACCTCCGGACCGTGCCTGGAAAGTTGCCTTGGGGCTTGTTGGATGGTCGGGCGGGTTATTTCTTATCGCCACTTGGCTTGAGGTTCGCAGCCGAGTCATGCGTGGGATTCCGATGACACTCAAACTCGCGGTCTCGGCTGGAATTGGACTTTTTATAGCGTTCATTGGGATGCAAGCGGCAGGCGCGGTCGTGGCTGACCCTCGGACGCTCGTGAAGTTGGGCGACGTGCACGCGCCATCAGTATGGATCGCGGGTGCCGGATTACTTGTTACCGCAGGATTATGGACCCGCCGAATTCCCGGGGCACTCTTGATAGGNATTGNGGCCACTACAGCTCTAGCCGTGGTTCTTGGTCACGCNGATGGGCCAGANCGTTGGGTGGCCCTTCCTGAAGTTTCGGGGACTATGTTCCAATGGGACCTTCGGGGTGCTTTCGATATNCGCTTTCTGGACATCATGNTNGCTTTACTGTTCGTCGATTTCTTCGACACCATGGGGACGTTGGTAGGGGTTGGAGTTCAAGGCGGCTTCCTTGATGATAACGGCCGCCTCCCTNGAGATAACAGGGCGNTGTCAGCTGATGCTGCCGCTACGGTAGCCGGTGCCGCTTTGGGGACCGCCNCTGTGACGACCTATGTGGAGAGCGCCTCGGGTATNGCAGCGGGTGCTCGCACAGGGCTTGCTAACATGGTCGTGGTTGGTGGGTTTTGTGGGGCAATGTTCTTTGCTCCCGCGCTGACTGCCGTGCCGTCTTTTGCGACTGCGCCGGTCTTGGTTGTAGTAGGCGCGTTGATGGCGACAAGCCTCGCGAGAATCGAGTGGGAGGACCGCGGTGAGGGTATCGCTGCGTTCGTTACCGCGTTGGCAATCCCAGTCACGTTCAGTATCTCAGACGGGATGGCAATNGGCGTTGCNGTCTACCTGGGGTCGAAAGCTCTNGGGGGCCGCTTCCAGGAAATTTCCTGGGTNATGTGGGCACTCGGTGCAATCTTTGTTCTTCGGTTTCTATTTATACCGCTGGAGTGAGAGGGGCCTACCGGGTATGTGGCCGACGGAATGGATCGACGGTCATCTTTATCCCTACTATCGCTGAGCAGCATCTGCCGATTCGTGGTTGGGAAGGAGTGCGTGGGCGACATTGTCGAGTGCGTNGACNGCTTTGCTGAACCCATCTCCGGCCTCCTTCAATTCNCGAAGTTGTTTGCGAGGTCTCAGCCAGGCGGNCGAAGCTATAAGGGCTAGCGACAATCGGCTCTTGCGAGTTGTCGTATCGTCTTGTGCCAGCCAGGCANGCCGCGNGGCCTTAGAGTTAGGGCCAGGCAAGGGNCGATCGGCATGGTCAGAAATAACTCGAACAGCNGTAAACGGAACGCGGTGCTCAGCAGCTANTTNTGCCCACNCTGAGCCNTCCATTTCNACAAGGTGCGCACCGCTGCCCGAGCGAATGCGGTCGCGAATGTTCACGTCGTATAGTGGTTCATCTACGGTTACTGCAATGGCCCTTTTGCATGGAATACTTGCCTGTTTAAGGGTGCGCAGGACTTTTTCTAAGAGGGCGGGATCTGAATGGGCTGTAGTTGCATGGGGATGGAGCGGGTCGCGCCACTCTTGGACCGCCCAAGTTGACCCTGCTGGATGCTTTTTGTCGAGTGCGCCAGCTATTCCGACGTTGACTACTGCCTCGGGTTGCAAATTGTGTATCGCGTCAGAAAAAGTNTTGTCTCCCCCTCGNCCCATTCCGGCAGCTAACAAGGCTACGGNGCCATTGTCNCCNCTTCCATGGGNCACTTTANTAGTTGATGTGTCAATCTGCAGATACCGAGCGAATGNCCGCAGNTCGAACTCTACAGCGGCGACAAAAAGGATANTNGGGNTGGATGTGCGNTTCCGNTTATTGNGCATGTNTCTAATTCTAGCCTCGGNGAGTNATGGCTGAGTTGCACGATCNNGTGANTNGAGTTCCAGGNGTNGGGNTGGTACGGGCNGCTGCNNTAAGNCGTNGTGGCATTNAGACTNTCGAGGATTTNTTGCTNCANCTNCCGTTTCGNTATGAAGANCGNTCNNNGGCCTCTTCGATTTCCGAGTTAGTAGTGGGTGAACGCTACACCTTCAAGGTGAAAGTTAACCGGATCCGGCGACTGGGGCATAGGGGCCGAAAGCGTGTCGAAGCTGTCGTGAGCGACGAGAGTGGAGAATTGAAGGTTGTGTGGTTTCGGCAACCCTACGTCGCTGATTCGATCTCGAAAGGCGACTCTATTTTGATTTTCGGTAAAGTCGTTCAATACGATGGAAATCCGCAGCTTGTCAATCCTGTACTGGAAAAAGATGGCGGGCTCCACTTGGGGCGCCTAGTCCCGATCTATAGGCGGATCGGCAAGTTAACCCCTGGAGTCCTTAGGCGACTAATCGACGCGTGCATTGACCTTGTTGGCGAAATTCCTGAATCGCTGCCAAGTTCGACCAGACGCCGGTTGCAGCTTACTGGTCGTCACGAGGCTATCGTTGGCATTCATAGACCGGCTAGCGCCGTCGACCCAAGTGTTTTGAATGCAGCACGCTCACCAGCCCACCAGCGGCTTGTTTGCGAAGAATTTCTATCTTTGCAGACCGTGCTGCAATTACAGCGAACTCAGGAAAAGAAGGAGCTCTTGGGGCCTGAGATGATATTTGATGAGGCTAGTGTTGCAACGATTCTGGAGATATTGCCCTTCAGGCTCACTCCTGGGCAAGATGATGCTCTCCGGGCGATTCTTGCCGACATGAAAAGTCGGGTTCCGATGCATCGGCTGTTGCAAGGAGATGTCGGCTGCGGAAAGACAGCCGTTGCCGGGGGTGCTCTATTGGCTGCAGCAACCGCGGGTTACCAGGCGGCAATCATGGCTCCCACTGAACTTCTTGCCCGTCAACATTCACGTTGGCTTGCGCCTTGGGCGGCTTCCAAGGGCATGAACTTGGCGTGCCTGACTGGCACCACTAGCTCGGTATCGAAGCAGAAGATCCTGGACGGACTAGCGAACGGTGATATCAAAATCCTGGTTGGTACCCACGCCTTATTGGAGCCCGAAGTTTTATTCTCGAAACTGGGATTGGCAGTGATCGATGAACAACATCGGTTCGGGGTTCGGCAGCGTGCATCGCTTCGCGAAAAGGGCAAGGCAGATCATCAGCAATGTCCGCATTTGCTGGTAATGACTGCGACGCCGATACCACGCACCCTGGAGCTCACGGTCTACGGGGATCTCGATGTATGCACGATCGATGACATGCCCCCCGGTCGACAACCGGTCGTATCTCAAGTGGTTCCGGCAGCTGATTGGAGCCGGGTCGTCGAGATGCTTATTGAGACTGTTCACCGTGGCGAACAGGCGTATGTTGTTGCGCCGCGCATAAAGGACGGGGATGGTGAGCTGTCCACCGCTGTTCAACTACAAGCCGAGCTGGAACACCAATTGGAGGGCGTTCGTATTGGTCTATTGCACGGGAGACAGGCTCAGGATGAGAGGTCTTCGACGATGGAAAGCTTCAGGGCCGGCCAGATTGACGTCCTAGCGTCGACTACGGTCGTTGAGGTCGGTGTCGATGTCAGTAATGCCACGNTGATGGTTATCGGTCATGCTGNNCGCTTNGGATTNGCCCANNTACATCAGTTACGNGGCAGGGTGGGNCGAGGNAGCGCGCAAGCAACCTGTGTCTTCCTTGCCCATGNNCCGCTTTCTGAAAANGCNCAGTNNCGNNTAGANGCTGTNCANTCNACAACGGANGGTTTNGANCTCGCTGAAANGGATTTGTCANTGCGTGGNCCAGGNGANTTGCTTGGNACTCGNCAGGCGGGNNTGNCTGGNTTNAGAGTNGGTGACCCGNTNCNTGACCANNAATGGCTNGAAGTAACATNTNAGGAGGCCCNAAGATTGGTNGCGGCNGAGGACNNTGAAAGCANNGACTATTGCCAGCGGATTNNGCGTTANTGGGGNCGNCNGTTTGCTATGANNCAGACAGGATGAGTGTACGAATCATCGCCGGNAAGGCAAAAGGGCGACGGCTGAAGGTNCNCCAAGTAGCTGGCCTGCGCCCGACCAGTGANNGGGCCCGCGAGACTTTATTTAACGTATTGGCGCCCCAGATNNCAAATGCACGATTCCTCGACATGTTTGCCGGCTCAGGNGCGGTTGGGATCGAGGCCTTGAGNAGGGGTGCTNCGGCAGCTGTATTTATCGAACAAGACGAGCGAGTGGTAANGGAACTAGAAGCGAATCTTGAACTCTGTTGTTTTTCTGTTCTCGGAAGAGTGGTTCATGGATCCTGGCAGGATGCTTTGCGCCGTGTCGGGTCAACTGAGGATCCTTTCGACATTATCTTTTTAGATCCTCCGTACGATTGGGTCGATACCCATACATGCGTGGCAGCAGTCTTTGGCCACGCAATGGTCAGCGTAAACGGTGTGCTAATTGTGGAACATCGCTCGAAGGGAGACGTGCAACTTATAGCGGGCTTGAAACTATTACGTCAGATTAGTGTAGGCGACACTGCCTTCTCTATTTTTACGGCACGAGGAAACGCCAAGATACTCGACCGAAAGCAGTAAGCGAACGGGTATTGTTTCACTCTTTCCCTGGTATGATTCACGATGCGTACTGCGGTATCCGGTCCAACGGAAGGCCGCCTGATCCACACCCCACCCCTGAGGACAGCATGGATCATGTTGCCGTTTACCCGGGTTCGTTCGATCCGATGACGAACGGGCATATTGAGATCGTCAACCGGTCGAAGGCTCTCTTCGATGAAGTTCACATTGGCATCCTGCGCCACCCGCAGAAACAGTCATTATTTACAGTTGAAGAACGTATTGAGATGATCGGCGAGATCTATGTTGATATGCCCGAGGTTACTGTCCAGGCGTTTGAAGGTTTGCTCGTAGACTTTGCGGCGAGTGTCGGGGCCCAGGCCATCATCCGGGGCCTACGGGCGGCAACAGACTTTGAATACGAGCTGCAGATGGCATTGATGAATCGGCGCTTGCAAGATCGGATCGAGACTCTGTTTATGGTTCCACACGAGGAGTTCACGTTCGTATCATCGAGTCTCGTGAAAGAAGTGTTCTCACTCGGTGGGTCCATCAGTGGCTTGGTACCACCGTCCGTGGAGGAACTTATGGCTGCGAAAATTCGCGGCCATAAGGAAGGAAACTGATAGCGTGGAGATCGCCAATCGATTGACGCAAATCAGTCCGTCTGCAACCTTAGCCNCGGCTGAGAAGGCGGCCAGATTGGTTGCCCAGGGCATAGACATTATTGATCTAGGGCAAGGGCTACCAGATTTCCCCACGCCCCGCAATATTTGTAGTGCAGGAATCAGCGCTATCAATGAGGGGCGTACTCGTTACACTCCTAATTCAGGGATTCCGGAGTTGCGGGACATTATCGCTGCGCATTATGGGTCCTTATATGGCGTTGAGTACGATCGCTCCGAGACCATAATCACCTGCGGTGGGAAGCACGCGTTGTACTCCGCCTTTCAGGCGTTGGTGGAAGAGGGTGACGAGGTCATCATTCCAACCCCGTATTGGGTGTCCTTTCCTGCTCAGGTTCGACTAGCTGGTGGCCATCCTGTGTTTGTTGATGCTCGCGAAGATGATGGCTTTGTTGTCTCTGCCCAGGATATTGACCAAGCCTGTAGCGAGAAAACGAAGGCGATCATCCTCAATACCCCGAGCAATCCTTCTGGTGCCGTCATCCCGTCTTCAGTGCTGACAGACATCGCCAGTATCGCTATCGACCGTGACCTGGTCATAGTGGTTGACGAGACGTACGATCGGTTTTTGTACGACGACGCGGTACATAGCTCGCCCTTAAGTCTAGGGCCCGAGGCGAAGCCAGTGACTCTATCGATTGGTTCATGTTCAAAGACCTGGGCCATGACAGGATGGCGAATTGGTTGGGCCGCTGGACCGCGTGAATTGATTNGCTCCATGAGTCGTTTACAGAGCCATCTCACCTCGAACCCGACATCTATCAGTCAGTGGGCGGCTGTCGAAGCTTTTAGTGGTGACCAGAGTGCNGTTGNCGAGATGTTGGCTGCTTTTGCTGAGCGTCGCGAGGCGACGTTAAAACAACTTAGGTCGATGCCAGGGGTTACATGTGGGCAACCAATGGGTGCGTTCTACGCGTTTCCCAACATCTCGGGNACATTCAACAATCGCATCACAACCTCGNANGACCTGGCTACCTATCTGATAGACGAGGCGCAGGTTGTGACCGTTCCAGGAAGTGCCTTTGGCCGTGAAGGCTTCCTGCGCGTTTCGTTTGCCGCGGAGACAAATCGNCTTAAGGAAGCCCTGCACCGGATGTCAGAGGCCTTTAGCGCCATCGTGGTGTGAGCGGCTTCGTACTTGAGTCGGCGTTCGATCCACAGGGCGATCAGCCGACAGCGATCGCCGAGCTGGTTGAGAACCTGAACCGTGGTAACGCCCACCAGGTTTTACTTGGCGTCACAGGCTCAGGGAAAACTTTCACGATCGCTAAGGTGATCGAGGAAGTGCAGCGGCCGACGTTGGTAATCGCCCATAACAAGACGCTTGCGGCCCAGCTCTACCAGGAATTCAAAGGGTTCTTCCCTAATAATTCCGTGGAGTACTTTGTTTCCTACTATGACTACTACCAGCCNGAGGCATACATACCTTCGACCGACACATACATTGCGAAGGAAACAGCGATCAACGAGGAAATTGATCGNCTCCGNCATTCAGCGACTCGTGCTCTTTTCGAGCGNCGCGACGTACTTATCGTTGCTTCGGTCTCATGNATCTACGGGCTCGGGTCACCGGAGGCGTACTACGGCATGCTGGTNCCCTTGTCAGTGGGAGATAAATATCCACGACAAGAGTTTCTTCGGCGACTCGTCGAGGTGCACTACACGCGAACCTCTGGTGATCTTGAGCGTGGTCGCTTTCGGGTGCGCGGCACCGATATAGAGGTATTCCCGGCNTATGGGCAGGATGCGCTGCGCGTGGTTCTTGAGGGCGATGTCATTGTCGACNTGGTTTCCATCGATCCNCTNTTTGGCGATGTCCAGGACAGCTTCNAGNNNTTCTCGCTTTACCCGGGCTCTCACTACGTGTCGACAAACGAGGAACGCCAGGCAGCGATCGAGTCCATCAAGGAGGAACTCGATCGCCATCTGGGCGTTCTGCAAGAAGACGGCAAGCTTCTAGAGGCGCAGCGGGTTCATCAGCGGACCAGTTTCGATCTGGAGATGATGCAGACCATTGGCTATTGCCATGGTATCGAGAATTACTCCCGGCATATCACTGGCCGGTCGGNGGGTGAGCCACCGCCGACTCTAATCGAATACATGCCGTCCAATTACATGGTTGTCGTCGACGAGAGCCACATGACTGTGCCGCAGTTGCGTGGGATGCACGCGGGNGATCGCTCGCGAAAACTTAACCTCGTAGAGCACGGGTTCCGGCTGCCGTCAGCGCTCGATAACCGGCCACTGACCTTCGGTGAATTCGAGGGGCTTGTGGAGCAAGCGATTTATGTTTCGGCGACGCCCGGTCCCTACGAGTTGAATTGTACCGAGGGTGTGNTTACCGAGCAGGTGATCCGGCCCACTGGGCTTACCGATCCGGAAATCGAGGTCAGGAAAGCACATGGTCAAATTGACGANCTCCTTGAAGAAGTTCGCTGGCGCGCCGAAAANAATCAGCGGGTCCTGGTGACAACTCTCACCAAGAAAATGGCGGAAGAGCTGACCGCTTACTACCGTGGGCTCGGCGTGCGGGTTCGGTACATGCATGCGGATGTCGACACACTTGATCGCGTCAAGCTTCTGCGTGANTTTCGCGCGGGTGATTTCGATGCGTTGGTAGGAGTAAATCTCTTACGGGAAGGCCTTGATCTTCCCGAGGTGACATTAGTCGCTGTTCTGGACGCTGATAAGGAAGGGTTTCTCCGGTCGACCACGTCACTCGTTCAAACATCGGGCCGTGCTTCTCGCAATGTGGAGGGAAGGGTGATCCTCTATGCGGACAAGATCACCCGATCGATGCGGGAAGCGATGGAAGAAACAGAGCGCCGGCGCAGGCGGCAGGAACTTTTTAACGAGGAACATGACATTACGCCGGCGACGATTGTCAAACGCATCTCGAACGCGTTCGGTGAGTTCTTCGAGAAGGATTATGTTGATTTGGTCGACGTCGATCCGGCGTTGTTAATGAGCGAGGATGCGCTTGTGCGCAAGCTTGAGGAACTGGACAAAGATATGCATGAGGCNGCNGACGCTCTCGATTTTGAGCGAGCAGCTACAGTTCGGGACCGTATCCAGGAGCTTAAACGGCAGCGGGTGCAAGGAGTCTCATAGGCCAAGGAAGTGGCCTCATAGAAAGATGCCAATCGCGACTCTTCGGAAAATTGCTGCCACACTGCCTGACTCGGCCGGAGTTTATCTTTTCAAGAACGAAAAGGGTCGGACTATTTACGCTGGCAAGGCGAAGAGCATCCGTGATCGGGTCCGATCCCACATCACCGGTGCCTCAAAACTCGGCCCGAAACAGGAAGCAATGCTTAAGGAAGCGGTCGAAATTGACTTCATTGTTACCGACACTGATCTTGAGGCGCTGGTACTAGAAAACAGCCTTATTAAGCAGAACAAACCGCGATTCAACGTATTGCTTCGCGACGACAAAAATTATCCATATCTTCGAATGGTGATGTCGGAACGGTTTCCTCGGTTGCAGTTCGTACGCGGGGCCCAAAGCGATGGCGAAAAGTATTTCGGGCCCTACATCCCCGCAAGCACGGCGCATAACACACAACTGCTCGCTTATCGGTACTTTGGCATAAGGCCGTGCAATATCGATATCGACGGATCGTGGGAGCGGCCATGCTTGTATTACGACATTAAAGAGTGCGCCGGGCCATGTGTAAAAGGTCTGTGTGATGAAATCCAGTATCGAGAGCACGTTAAGGATGCGTTGCTATTTCTCGATGGGGGAGGAGCTCGTCTGCATGACGATATAGAGGCAAAAATGAACACGGCCTCGGAAAAGCAGGACTACGAAAGTGCCGCTCATTATCGTGACCTTCTTAGCACGGTTCGTCTCACCACGCGGGATCAGAAGATCGCTTCAAGCAGCCTCGATGACCGTGACCTTTTTGCCATCCACCGAGTCGGCGATCGAGTTGCCTTGCAAATCTTTCTAGTCCGACGGGGTATCGTCGTGGACCGGAAGGGGTTCTTTTGGGACGGCGTGGCCGAGAGCGATGATCGCGCGATTCTTGCCTCATTTTTGCAGCAGTATTACCACGATGAACAGTACTTTCCGCCTGAGGTATGCGTGCCGTTTGAGGTCGAGGAGCAGGAAACCATTCAAGTGTGGCTTCGGCAGGGCCGGGGTGGTGCAGTCAATATCTCCGTACCGCAGCGTGGTGAAAAGAAGCGACTGCTTGAGCTGGTTGCGAACAACGCTGAGCTTGCTTTTAAGGGACGATACGGTCGTAGCTCGGACGAATCTGGGGCCCGCATGCTGCAGGAGATGATGGACTTGAGTAGCCCGCCTAAGGTGATCGACTGTGTTGATATCTCTGAGGCACAAGGGTCAGAGATGGTTGCGGCATTGGTCCGCATGCGTGCAGGCGAGGCAGACAAGAGTGGCTACAAGCGCTTCAAGCTGCGCGACATGAATGGTCCAGATGATTATCGAGCGATCGCCCAGGTTGTAAGACGTCATTTCAAACGTGTGGTTGCCGGAGAGGGCCNGCCACCAGATCTCTTGCTCATTGACGGTGGGCGCGGGCAGCTTAATGCCGCACGGCGTGAACTCGACAAACTTGGGGTNTCGGCACAACCNGTTGGAGCAATCACGAAAGAGCAAGAAACTCTGTACTTCGGTANGGCNGGGNGGGGCATTCCTTTGGTNCGTTATCCAGAGGCGATGAGGCTATTGCAACGCGTNCGTGANGAAGCGCANCGATTCGCNATTACTTATCATCGCAACCTGAAGCAGAAGCGAATGCGCGAGTCGGTGCTTGACGATATTCCAGGTATTGGTAAGAAGCGAAAGCTTGATCTGCTGCGCAGATTCGGTTCAGTCAAGAAGATCAAGNAAGCCGACATTTCGGTATTGGAAGCCGTTGTTGGCCCGAAGACGGCCCGCAACGTCTCCGACCACCTCGCCGATAGCTAGCCGATCACTGGCGCTAGTTGACAGAAGATTTGAAGTGGATGACGCGAGTACGGACGGCGTGTAGCATCGCGGCATGAACTACGGTGACATCGCCCTNCAGGTTGGAGTCCTCCTGTTTGCACTTTCGTTTCACGAGATGGCACANGCCTGGGCTGCCTACAGGCTCGGGGATACGACGGCAAAAGACGAAGGTCGCCTGACAATGAACCCAATTGTNCACGTNGACCCGATAATGACTNTCCTGTTCCCGGCGATNCTAATCCTGGNTGGGTCCCCGGTAGTTTTTGGNGCTGCGAAGCCTGTACCTGTGAATACTTCGAACCTTCGGAACCCCAAACGTGATCACATGTGGATCGCNGCAGCCGGACCGGCTAGCAACGTAATTCTGGCGACGATCACCATCATCGTNCTGAACCTGGTNTGGCAACCACTGCGAGTCGGCGCGGCGATGGGCGAGGCGTGGGCCGAACCCACGTTCCTCTTTCTGCAGATGAGCCTCTANATCAACCTCGTTTTAGCGACGTTCAATATGATCCCCTTACATCCNCTTGATGGTTCCTGGATTCTGTCGCGCTTTCTCTCTGGAAACGCGGCGACAGCTTACGCGTCGCTCCGCCCATACGGATTTCTTNTCCTGATANTTTTGATGTACACGGGAGTACTGTGGCAGTTNATTANCCCGGTCATGCGTTTTGCCAGCATGTTTCTGCCTTAGCCNGCACGTGAAACTATTGTTCCGTGATTGACGATCGCTANCGCGTCAAAGTCAGTGCGTTTGAGGGGCCNCTTGATCTTCTTCTGCANCTGGTCCGATCACNGGAAATCGANATCCGANAACTGGAACTGGCTGAAATAACAGGTGAGTACTTAGAGATGCTCCGCTTCCTTGAGGNAATCGACCTTGAATTGGCGAGCGAATTTCTTGAAGTTGCGGGGAGTTTGGTCAGATTGAAGGCACAGGCATTATTGCCCAGCCCNTCAGTCGCTGCTGACGCTGAGGCACTAGCAGCCGAGGAAGAAGCGCTTTTGGAGCAATTNGTTGGACACCACGTAACACGAATGGCGGCACAGGACTTAAGGGNACGGGAAACNAAGGTTGCGGCGGTATGGTTTCGTGGGGAACCAGAACCGAGTGGAGTTGTTGCGGAGCAAACCGAAGTCGTCGAGGCTGACTTGTTCTCACTTGTCGCAGCCTTCCGGGGTCTTTTGCAGGATCTTGATTCGCCTTCGTTATTCTCGATCAGTGCAGATGAATATACGGTGACTGAGCGCGTCGAGTTTCTACGTAGCCAACTCCATAATGGAAGCCCGATTCCATTCAACAATCTTTTTGCTAAGGTNGATCCTCGCGGTAAGCTGATCGCAACCCTTCTGGCGCTACTAGAATTGATTCGATCTGGTGAGGCTCGTGCGTTCCAGGAGGGCATGGGTGGGGAAATTATGGTCTTTCCTGTCGNGGTNGTGGAGCAGATTCAGTGAACAGCGAGTTGGTCGAAGAGCTAACCGGCAGTGCTGACCGCATACGCGTTGACAAGGATGCCATGGGCGAANCAGGCGATCTGCAAGTCGAGCAAGAAGGTGTTTTGANTGAGGTTGTATCCGTCCTTGAAGCTCTGCTTTACGCCGCCGAGGAGTCAGTGNCAATCGCGGAAATTGTTGAAGTAATCGTTTGCAATGCGGATGAACAAGGTCGGAACTGGGCGAACGATGTTTCTCCAGAACTTGTTACGCGGGCTTCGATTGCCTTGTCCGATCGCTACTTGCAGACTGGTAGTGCGCTCCATGTCATGGAAGTCAGTGGGGGATTGCGCCTTGCCACACGGCCACAGTTTGATCCATGGATTCGGGCTTTGCGGCAGGTGGAAAAACCGTCCCGCTTGTCCGTTGCGGCACTTGAAACCCTTGCCGTCATNGCCTATCGGCAACCAGTTACGGCAGCTGAGATAGCTGGTGTCCGCGGTGTCGATCCNNCAACGTCCCTGCGAACCTTGCGCGGGCAAGGGATGATCAGAATCACTGGCCGTAAACGTGCAGTAGGCCGGCCGTTTACNTATGGAACTACGCGNCAGTTTCTGGAAANCTTCGGNCTACGTGACCTCNATGAACTTCCCGATCCGGAAGAATTCGAAGAACTACTTGAAGCCTGAGCCGTTCGGTGGCAGAGCAGAGGCTTCAAAAGATCATAGCGGCGGCGGGAATTGCCTCGCGCCGCAAGGCTGAAACGTTCATCGTCGCTGGGCGCGTGGCGGTCAACGGNNAAATTGTTTTCAAACTTGGTACGACCGCAGACNCGGCGNGTGACCTAATAACACTTGATGGGACTCCTTTGTTACAGGAACCGCTGCGCTATTTCATTGTCAATAAGCCACGCGGTGTGCTTTGCGCTGTCAAGGACAAACGGGATCGNCCTTTGGTAGTCGANCTTCTTCCTTCTGAGGTTCATGAGAGGCTNTATCCTGCTGGNCGGCTAGATCTGAATAGCGAAGGGCTAGTGCTTCTTACG
Source organism: Acidobacteriota bacterium (assembly GCA_002722645.1). GTDB lineage: Bacteria > Acidobacteriota > UBA890 > UBA890 > UBA890 > UBA890. The sequence continues at coordinate 82,991 of PBML01000003.1, read as the reverse complement.
AATGACGGGGACCTCATGCAGAAGACCACNCGTCCGGGCGGTGGCGTATTGAAAATCTATGAAGTTGTGGTTGGTGGTAGGCCGTCGGAGGAGGCTCTTGATACATTGCGATCTGGGGGGGGGCTCGATGGGCAGCGTTTGCTTCCATGCGATATTGAGGTACTTGAGCGCATCGAAGTGGACGAGGCCCGCCGGCCNGGAGCTGCCCACCGCGGGTTTACTCGTGTCCAAGTCACACTCCAGCAAGGTAGGAAGAANCANATCCGGCGAATGTTTCAGGGCGCTGGACACCGTGTCGAGCGGCTGGTCCGGCACTCAATTGGCCCGCTATCGTTGAATGGCTTGCCCGTTGGGGGCGTTCGTGAACTTCATGGCGCGGAGCTACGAGAGTTCAAGGCGGGATTAGGTACCCAACAATGAGCCGCTTACGGATCGCGATTGACGGGCCTAGCGGCTCAGGAAAGTCGACGCTTGGGAAGGCGCTGGCGCAGCGTCTATGTATTCCGTACGTTGACACAGGGGCCATGTACAGGGCCATTAGCTGGGCGGTTGCCGATGTTGGTCTCAATGACGATGTTGATCAGATCGTGTCATATGTTCAGAATCTCGAGCTCAAAATCAACCCTGATTCTGAGGGGTTCCAGGTATGGGTCAATGAGATAGATGTTACAGATTGGTTGCGCCAACCCGGGGTGGGCCGGATGGCGGCCAAGGTTGCGACCATCAAAGAGGTGCGTGCCTGGATGGTGCCCCGGCAACGGGCAGCGGCGATTGGCGGGGGTGTCTTGGAAGGCCGAGACATCGGCACGGTGGTGCTTCCTGACGCTGACTTTAAGTTCTACATCACTTCTGATGAATCTACGCGGATGCTTCGTCGGGCAGAGCAATTGGGGCTCAAAGAGGTGGTGGCGGAAGTCGTCAGTGACGTGCACGAAAGAGACCGCGTCGACAGCACTCGAAAACACTCACCGCTGCGCCCGGCAGCGGACGCAGTGCACATTGACACCACTTNCCAGACTGTCGACGAGAGCCTTAGTTTGATGCTTAAGGAAATCAACCGTCATAGATAGCGGAAGCCGATCGCAGACTGACAGCATGCCCTTTGTTCACATGGGTTTGCGCGTTGACAGTGGCTGTACATCGCCATAGCATTACGCTTTCCACTTGCGCCTGAAGTGCGGGCGTATTCTGAGGTCTCCCATGGAGGATGCAGAGGGTATGTCGGGGAAGACTGCGGTTGAGTCGGGTGACGCGGAACAGCAAGCTGTTNCNGANGCAGCTATTGCGTTCATAGACGAGGAAATGCTCGACGAGGAAANGCTCGACGATGCGACACTTCATGCANCTTATTGACCAGAGCCTCCAGGAACTNGTNGAAGGNGAGGTTGTAAANGGCCGCGTCCTTGAAGTTAGNAGGGATGAGGTCGTNGTAGATATAGGNTACAAATCTGAAGGCNTCATGCGTNCNGCCGAATTTGCTGACAAAGANGGNAANGTCAGCATCGNNCCGGGTGACGAAGTTGAGGTCCTNCTCGAGCGCTGCGAGGACAAGGAAGGCAANGTCGTCGTATCGCGAGANAAGGCCGAGAAGATGAANGTNTGGGGCAAGATCGAAGATGCCTACCGCAGCGACGNGNTTATTACCGGGCTTGTTGTTGATCGAGTCAANGGCGGCCTGGCGGTCAATATCGGTGTCCGTGCTTTCCTGCCTGGTTCGCAAGTGGATATTCGGCCCATGCGAAACCTTGAGTCGATGGTGAACGAGGAAATCCANGTCAAGGTCATCAAGCTAAACAAACGACGTGCAAATGTCGTTGTGTCTCGCAAGGTCGTCCTTGAGGCCGCNCGTGCCGAGGAGAAAAAGGGCACCCTGACGAAACTTGTTGCTGGCAACATCCTCAAGGGNGTAGTCAAGAANATTACTGACTACGGTGCCTTCGTCGACCTTGGTGGAATAGATGGCCTGTTACACATAACTGACATGTCATGGGGTCGCATCTCTCACCCGACAGAGATCCTGGACATCGGAGACGAAATTGATGTTGCTGTCCTGAATTTTGACCCTGAACGCGAGCGCGTTTCGTTGGGTTACAAGCAACGNATGCCNGATCCCTGGGTGGGGGTTTCCGAGAAATACCCGGCTGGAGCTCGTATTCCAGGCAAGGTGGTTAGCCTTACGAACTACGGTGCCTTTGTTGAATTGGAAGCAGGCGTCGAGGGNTTGGTGCATATCTCCGAGATGTCTTGGCGNAAGCGCATCCAGCATCCCTCGAAGTTACTTGANGTTGGTGACGAGGTCGATGTCGTAATCCTTGATGTCGACGAAGACAGTCGGCGTATTTCACTTGGGATGAAGCAGACCGAGCCTAACCCTTGGCGTGTTATTGCCGACAAATATGAAGAAGGCGACATCATCACAGGCCGCGTTCGGAACCTGACCGATTTTGGGGCATTCGTCGAGGTNGGGGAAGGAATCGACGGGCTCATCCACATTTCAGATATGTCTTGGACAGAACGCGTTGAGCATCCTTCTGAGGTGTTGCAGAAGGGCGAACAGGTCGAGGTCGCCGTCCTTAGCGTCGATGCTGAGCGTCAACGNTTGTCCTTGGGCCTGAAACAACTGGGTCCTAACGTCTGGGACAATTACGCGGAAGAGCATCAGCAAGGTGANGTAGTGNAAGGCAAAGTCACGAAGNTAACTAACTTCGGAGCATTCCTTGATTTGGGGGGCGGCATTGAAGGCCTTGTCCATGTCTCTGANATTTCTGACCAACACATCAAGGACCCCGCTGATGAGTTCNAGGTCGGGGACAGCCTGAAAGTNAAAATCCTTAAGATCGACACAGAGACAAAAAAGATTAGCCTGTCAGCAAAGGGACTGGAGGCTTCCGCTGNCNAAGGGGATCCGGAACCCGAGGCGCCTGAGGCGCCCGCGGAACCGTTAACCCAGTACCAACAAGACGGCAAGGTCTCACTCGGCGACGTTGTGGACCTGTCGGGGTTGGGCGAGCTGTCTAGCGGCNTAGATGAAGAGACGGAAGAAGAGGAGTAGCCANGCATGACCAAGGCTGACNTGATCGAAGAGGTTTCTGCCGTTTCGCAACTTAGTAAGANAAGCTCCGCCGTAGTGGTCAACACTTTTTTTGAGAGCGTTGTCACCGCNCTCTGCCGGCAAGAGAAAGTTGAGTTGCGGGGGTTCGGATCGTTCAAGCATCGCCAGCGCAGAGCTCGCATCGGACGNAATCCCAGAACAGGCGACCGGGTGGAGGTCCCAGCCAAAGTCGTGCCGTATTTTAAACCCGGCAAGGACTTGCGCGAGTTGGTCAACCAATAGACTCCTCCANCGGACCTGGGAGCAGGCTGGATGGATCCCAGACTAAGTGAGACCGAGACGGCATTCCGCGATCTGGTGCGGAGGGAAGCTTCTTCCATTGGTGTGACAGCGGATGATATTGATCAAGGCGTGACGACAGCCGCCAGTGCCATTGGCCGCCTGGCGACAGCGAACATCCTTGGTATTTGCGCTCCCGAGACTCACGGTGGTGGGGGGGCCGGGCCGGTTGAACTTGCGCTTGCCAGTGAAGAGGTCGGCGCTGTTTCGGCCAGCGTTGGAGTTGTGGCAGTTGGTCACATGGTCTCCAGTTTCCTTCTCGACATTCTTGGAACTCCCACACAGAGACAAAAGTGGTTGCCGGCAGTCGTGGAAGGCTCGACTCTTTTGGCTTTGGTGCTCGATTGTGGCGGTTCGCTTTTGGAATCTCCAAGCTGTGGGGTCAGTGGGAAAAAGGAGGCAGACAGGCTTTATCTTGATGGGAGAGCACGTGCCGTCACCGGTTCGACGCTAGCGGACTTTCTAATTGTTCCGGTTGAAGTTGGGGATACTTTGCTGCTTGCTGTTGTCGATGCGGACAGAGATGGGGTCACGGTTGGGATAGAGGCGGGTCAATTAGGACTCAATGGTGCTGGGCAGGCGCCCGTTGAATTTAGTGGCGTGCAGGTTCCGTCTGGGTCAACTCTCTCCACAGGGAACGTGGTCGAAACGATGAAGATGGCGGATGACCTGTTCCGCATTGGACATGCGGGCCTGTGCGTGGGGATTGGTCGGGCTGCGCTCGAGGCATCGACTGCCCACGTCTCTGGAGTCAATGACGAACTATGTCGGGAGCAGTCAGTCCAATGGATGTTGGCCGATATGGCAACGGAAACTGAAGCTGCTCGTTTATTGACCTGGTATGCGGCGTCGCGGACTTCACCTGGCGAAATGCGCGAAGCAGCCCCGATGGCGCGGTTGCTAGCAGCAGACGCGGCCGTCCGAGGCAGTCGAAGTGCGGTGCAGATCTTCGGCCCCGCTGGGAATGAACGTGGGTCGGGCATTGAGCGTTTATATCGGGATGCTAAGGCTATGGAAATCTATCATGGTGCCGTTGAAGTGCAGCGACTAGCTGTCGCAGGCGAGTTGCTTCCTCGCTTAGCCAAGGACATTAGCCCCTGGCAATGATTGGTCCTGAATCACGCAAGATGAACTGGAATCTGACTGATGACCAGCAAATGGTCCGGGACATGGTGCGTGAGTTTGTAGCTGCCGAAGTGGCTCCGAATGCCGCTGAGTGGGACCGTGGAAAATATTTCCCTAGCGAAATTTTTGAGAAACTTGGCGAACTTGGACTTTTCGGCATGGTCGCAGATGAGGAATACGGTGGCGCAGGTTTGGATCTCATTGGGTATTGCCTCGCGCTCGAGGAGCTTGCTCGGGGTGACGCGTCGACCTGTGTGGCTATCAGCGTCACTAACTCATTGTTTTGTGCACCGCTACAACGTTACGGAACATCCGAGCAGAAGGAGAGGTTTCTTTGCCCGTGCGTCAATGGCGAATGGCTGGGAGCATTCTGTCTTTCTGAGTCGGGAGCGGGCTCAGACGCTGCAGCGCTGTCTACAATAGCGCGACGTGAAGGCGATGATTTTGTTCTGAGTGGTTCGAAGGCTTGGGTCACAAACGGTGCAGTTTGTGGCGCTATGCTGGTGTTCGCTGTCACCGACCCAGAGTCGGCGCGGAGCCGTGTTAGCGCTTTCGTGATTCCGGCTGACCATCCCGGGGCGAGTATCGTTCATGAGGAGGACAAGCTCGGGATTCGGTCGTCACGGACCAATCAAGTTGCTCTAGATGACTGCCGCATACCGCGTGAATGGATGTTGGGCGAAGAGGGTCAAGGTCTTGCAATCGCGCTTAATAGTCTTGATGGCGGTCGCGCTGGGATAGCGGCACAGGCAGTTGGGATTGGGCACGCTGCGCTAGCATTCACTCTGGATTATGTGAGAGAGCGTGAGGCATTTGGGGGCCCAATCGGTCGTTTTGGAGGACTCCAAGAAAAGCTTGGAACAATGGCGGCTCGCATTCGGGCAGCCCGGCTCCTCTACCTGCGCGCCGCATGGCTTAGGGACAATGGTGAGCCGGACACGATGGCAGCCTCTTGCGCGAAACTGTTTGCTTCGGAGATGGCAAATTGGGTCAGCTACCAAGCGGTTCAAATGCATGGTGCTTATGGTTATGTAACAGACTATCCAATCGAGCGACTCTACCGAGATGCTCGTGTGACAACGATTTATGAAGGAACTTCAGAGATTCAGCGACTAGTGATTGCCCGGCAGCTTACCTCTGGGTCCGGGTAAAATCTTGACACCCCAGGTCCTTGAAAGGGATTCCTTCGGCTTTTTGTGTACGTAGCCGGAGGTCGCAACGTGTGGGATAATTCCTAGATTGCGCGAGATGGATGACGGAGGTCGACTCCACCGCGAATCAGGCTAATCCTTGTAGGAAAGCCGCATGCGGAGCAAATTCGATGGCTGACAAGCCAGTCTTACCGCGATCTGCCGTGACCGAATGTGAAGGTGTAACCGATCCGGAGGGTAACGCGGACCACAAACCTTCGAATGGAAAGGCACGGTGGTACAAGCAGACGTTCAATCCCGTCATCGCCAAGCATCCAGAGCGTGACGCTGCGTTCATTACGGCATCCAGTACCCCTGTCGAGGCGCTGTACACCCGTGAAGATCTCGCCGACCGNAATCTNTCNTATGANACGGATATTGGNTACCCAGGTGANTTTCCGTACACCCGGGGTATCCATCCAACGGGCTATCGNGGAAAACTTTGGACGATGCGGCAGTTCGCTGGTTTCGGAACAGCTGAGGATTCTAACGAGCGTTATCTAAGGTTGCTCGAGTTGGGCCAGACNGGNCTCTCCGTCGCCTTCCATCACCCGACNCTTGTTGGCCGAGACTCGGACGAACCTATTTNCCGTGGGGAAGTTGGAAAGCAGGGGGTAGCGATCGACTCACTTGCCGACATGGAAACCCTGTTCGATCGGATCCCACTTGATCAGGTCACCACCTCGATGACGATCAATCATCCAGCCTGCGTGCTNCTTTGCATGTACGTTGCTGCGGGAGAGAAGAAAGGGATTGCCCCTCAGGACTTGGCTGGGACAATCCAGAATGATGTTCTGAAAGAGTTCATTGCCCAGAAGACGTTTGTGTTCCCGCCAATTCCGACTATGCGAATCATGGGTGATGTCATTGAGTGGTGTACCGCTGAAATGCCTCGCTGGAATTGGGTAAGCGTCTCCGGCTATCACATACGTGAAGCAGGTTCGACGGCTGCGCAAGAATTGGCCTTCACGCTCCGTGACGGCATGGAGTATGTCCAGGCAGGATTGGATCGAGGTCTCGATATAGATTCGTTCGCGCCGAGGCTATCTTTCTTTTTTAACGCCCATAACGATCTATTTGAGGAGGTCGCTAAGTACAGGGCGGCGCGTAAGCTGTGGGCTCGGTACATGCGCGATCGATACGGCGCAAAGTCGCCGCGCTCGTGGTGGATTCGTTTTCATGCCCAAACTGCTGGGTGCACGCTGCTTGATCGACAGCCACGTAACAACGTGATGCGCGTGACGCTTCAGGCACTGGCTGCCGTCATGGGTGGCACTCAGTCACTACATACTAACGCCCTAGACGAGACGATCGCTCTACCTACCGAGGAGAATGCCCTCATCGCCCTGCGGACCCANCAGATTATTGCTCACGAGAGCGGTGTTGCTAACACGGTTGACCCGCTAGGAGGTTCGTATTACGTCGAGTCATTGACTGCTGATATGGAAGAGCANGCTGANGAAATCTTCACTAAGATCGATGAGTTGGGTGGCATGGTTGCGGCGATTGATAACGGATATCCGCAGCGTGAGATCCAAGAAGCGGCATATCAGTACCAAAAAGAAATCGAGGAAAACCAGCGANTCATCGTGGGGCAGAATGATTTCACAGGTGAAATGGGTGAACCCATCGATTATTTATATATCGATGACACGGTTGAGGAGAAACAGGTTGAGCGCCTTGCCGCACTTCGGCGGCGCCGTGATGCTGGTGCGGTGGAACGCGCANTAGAAGCAGTGAGNTGTGCTGCAGCCAGTGACGTTAATCTTATGCCCGCGATNCTTGAAGCNGTGCATGCATACGCCACTGTGGGTGAAATCTGTGGCGCTATGCGTGACGTGTTCGGCGAATATCAGGAACAGCCGATTTTCTGAATGGTTTCCATAACGCTGTAACCCAAACCGAGTTTTTCATTGAGCGAAAAAGGGTCTGGAAAACATATCCGAGTGTTAATCGCGAAACCCGGATTGGATGGTCATGACCGCGGAGCCAAGATTGTCGCTCGCGCTCTTCGCGATGCTGGAATGGAGGTCATCTACGCTGGACTTCGTCAAACACCGGAGATGGTGGTGCAGGCAGCGGTCCAAGAGGATGTCGATGTCATTGGCCTCTCGATCCATTCTGGAGCCCATAACTACATCTTGGAGCGAATCGTCGAATTGCTCAAGGAACATGATGCCNAAGATATTGGTTTGGTTGTCGGTGGAATTATTCCAGACCGGGATGTCGAGCGCCTGAGAGGATTGGGCATAGACGCCATCTTCCCACCTGGAACAACGACGACTGAGATCATTGAATTCATTCGCCAGCGAATGGGCGAACTGGTTGCCTGAAAGGAGATGTGCGTTGAACGAGAGCATCATCGAACTGAACGCCGAAAACTTCGAGGCCGAGGTTCTACAGAGTGAGCAGCCTGTCCTGGTGGATTTCTGGGCTGAATGGTGTGCGCCGTGCCGCATGTTGGCGCCCACGATCGATGAGATCGCCGAAAATTACAGCGGGCGGGTAAAGGTTGGCAAGCTAAACGTTGACGATTTTGGAGCCATTGCCGCACGGTACCAAATACGGGGGATTCCCACGATCCTAATATTTAGCGGCGGCGAAATTCACGAACAGATGGTGGGGGCTAGTTCCAAGGAAAACATCATTCGGATGGTCGACAAGGTGGCGGCACCCGAGGCAACAACCTAGATGTTATTGCTGTAGACCCGGAAAGCAGGACCGCCGTGCTCATTGTCATTGAAGATTTGCCTAAAGAATCACTGGACATATCAGGAAGAGTCGAGTTGGTTCTGGCGGATGGTACGGGTAGGAATGGACTGCTTATCAACGACCCGGTCGCCTACAAACTCGGGGTCCTGAAACAAGAATTCGGAGTGCGCGTAACGGGGAGTGTGGAAGCAGTCGTTGAGGCATCGTGCAGCCGGTGTGCTAAGCGATACTCAATACCTCTGGTACGCCAGTTTTCGGTATTTTTTGTTGCTGCAGATGTACAAGATGGGCTCTTTGAGGCCAAACTTGACGAGGATGACCTCGATATTGATTATTACGACGACGGCAGTATTGACGGGCTGCAGCTCTTAGGGGAGCAAATCATCTTGGAAGTTCCGATGAAACCCTTATGCGAGCAAAACTGCAAAGGTCTGTGTGTTATGTGCGGTACCGATCTTAATCGCATCGATTGTGACTGTGAACCAGATGTTAATCCGCTCTGGGCTCCTTTGAAGGGGCTGCGGGANCAACTCTAAAGTCAGGCAGAAGAAAAGGATAAGACCGTGGCTCTACCGAAGAAAAGACATTCCCGTGCCCGCCGCGATCGCAGGAGAGCGAACGATAGCCTCCCTGTGCCGGGGCGTTCCAAATGTTCGAATTGCGGGAGAGACAAGTCGCCCCACCGTGTTTGCGCGCATTGTGGTTATTACAAGGGACGAGCCATCGTTGTATCCGACGAGGACTAACTCCAAAATGGCGGGCTGCCCGTCCGGTGCGGTTCGATGAAAATAGCAGTTGACGCGATGGGGGGAGATCATGCGCCGGAACACCCAGTCGCGGGGGCAATTCTGGCGGCCAGGGAACTGGGTGCAGAGGTTCTTCTTGTGGGGCAGGAGAACCGAATACAAGACGCTCTCAGACGCCACTCTAGTGCACCTGATGTCAGCATCGTCCACGCTGATGACGTAATAGGGATGGACGAGCCACCGGCAACGGCACTGAGACGCAAACGTAATTCCTCGATCCATATTGCCGCCAAGATGCTTCGTGACGGAGAAGTTGAGGGGTTTGTGTCAGCGGGTAACACCGGGGCAATTATGGTCATCGTTAAACTCTACGTTGGGACTATAAACGGCGTTGATCGCCCCGCGTTAGCAGTTATTCTTCCGAGCAGACGTGGNCGGACGGTTTTAATTGATGTTGGCGCCAACATTGATCCCAAGAGTCATCAGCTTGTTGAATTTGGGGTTATGGGTAGCCTTTTTGCCCAAACAATCCTCGGCCTATCGAACCCGCGGGTTGGCCTGCTGTCGATCGGTGACGAGGCTAGCAAAGGGACTGGGCTAGTTCGATCGGCGCACTCTGCGCTTGAAGTGTCGCCATTAAACTTTCTTGGCAACGTTGAAGCGCGTGATATCTACAGTGGGAATGCTGACGTCGTCGTGAGCGATGGTTTTACCGGCAATGTAGTCCTTAAGACCAGCGAGGCTGTTGTAGAAACGATGCTCCACTTGCTGCGTGAGGAGTTTTCGAAGTCGCGACTTAATATGGTGGGAGCCCGAATTGCACGAAGCGCATTCACCAGCTATCGAGGACGGGTGCATTACGCAGAGTTTGGTGGTGCGCCATTACTTGGTGCGCGTGGGCTGAGCGTTATTTGCCATGGGCGATCATCTGCTCGGGCCATTATGAACGGCATTCGCGTGACGATGGAGTACGGTCGCCATCGTGTTAATGATCGGATCGAGGAGATGCTCGCAGGTTTAGTACTGGATCCGAACCACGAACGAAAAAGTCAGTGACCGGCAGAAACTGACCCTTGTAGTCGCAATGGAGAGCGAGAGATTTCCTTGCCAGAATTACAAGCTCTGCAACAGACAGCNTTCTTGTTTCCAGGACAAGGGTCCCAGTATCCCGGCATGGGGAAAGCTGTCCATGATGCTTTTCCGGAAGCTCGTGAGGTCTTTGAGCAGGCTACTGCCGGCTTGCCAATCTCTATCACTGAACTGTGTTTCGAAGCTAGCGATGAGAGGCTCCGCCGNACCGAGAACACGCAGCCGGCAATTCTCACGGTTAGCGTTGCCTTGCACCGTATCCTTGAAGCTCGCGGCTTGATGCCAAAGTGGGTTGCGGGGCACTCGCTAGGAGAATACTCAGCCTTGGTTTCAGCTGGGGTTCTTGATGTTGCAACGGCAGCGCGACTGGTGCACAACCGTGGGATCTATATGCAGCAGGCGGTCCCGGAAGGCGCGGGGGCGATGGCGGCAGTGCTTGGCCTCGACCGANCTGAGGTTGATGATCTGTGCAATCGTTGCGGGGGTGACTTGATTGTTGAGGTCGCCAACGTAAATGCGCCTGGGCAGGTGGTNGTTGCGGGGAATACGGAAGCGGTGAATCAACTGATTTCCATGTCTAAGGAGGCAGGGGCGCGGCGTGCCATCCTGCTGAACGTAAGCGCACCGTTTCATTGCTCATTGATGCAACCAGCAGCGGAACGACTANAAAAGGACCTCGCTGAAATAGAGTTTGCGGANCCTCGATTTCCTGTTGTTTGCAACGTAACTGCTACCTCGATTACCAAGGGGGAAGCAGCCCGTGTGGCTCTCGAAAAGCAGGTTACTCAGCCNGTACTATGGAGTGAGACCCTGGAGTTTCTCAGTGCACAGGGCGTGGAAGTTTTTGTCGAGGTGGGGCCAGGCAGGGTGCTGAGCGGGCTAGTGAAGCGTACCCTTGGGAGGGGTGTCGGAATTTACGCTGTTGACGAGATTGAGGAAATCGACGCTGTCCTTGCTGCCCTTGGCTGAGGGAAGCAAGCCAGAAGGAGATCGGCTATGAGCCGAGTGTTTGAAGAGCACGTTGCCATGATCACCGGTGCCTCGCAGGGCATCGGCGAGTCTATCGCCCAACGGCTAGCGAGTGAGGGATGTAATTTGATTCTCGCGTCGCGGCGGAAAGAGGCATGCGAAAAGGTTGGGACACTTTTGGGCAAGGAAGGGATCGATACCCTTTCCGTAGCGATGGATGTTGGCGACCTGGAGTCAGTTGCGGCATCNGTAGAGGTAGCTTTGGAACGTTTTGGGCNNATCGATTTTCTTGTTAATAACGCTGGAATCNCACGCGACAATNTGCTTGTGCGNNTGGACCCAGANGATTGGGACGCCGTACTGAGGACGGACCTGACGGGCGTCTATAACTGNACGAANNCCGTGCTAAGATCGATGCTCCGTAGGCGAAGNGGCAGGGTGGTNACGATCAGTTCNGTTGTTGGNTTGCTTGGCAATTCGGGCCAGACTGCCTACGGTGCAGCCAAGGCGGGTGTATTNGGATTCACNAAGTCGNTGGCNAGAGAAATCGCGTCGCGAAANATTACNGTTAATGCGGTGGCGCCGGGGTATATTTCGACGGANATGACTGCNGNGCTGTCTGANGNGGCCACGGAAAANCTNCAGCAANNGATTCCACTNGGCCGGCTGGGNGTCGGCGCAGATGTTGCTGGGGCTGTAAGGTTTCTCTTATCGGAAGATGCAGCCTATATCACGGGGCAAATCCTGAGCGTAGACGGTGGCATGTATATGTAGGTTTTACACCATATTGGCTTGTCGATTCAATGCGCATCGGAGAGTGCGTTAGTAGGAGGTAGCGTATGGATACGTTGGAAAAGGTAAGAATGATTATCGTCGAGCAGCTCGGTGTGGATGCGGCCGAAGTTACCGCGGAAGCATCGTTTATTGACGACCTGGGTGCTGATTCGCTGGACACAGTGGAACTGGTGATGGCATTCGAGGAGGAGTTCGACCTTGAGATTGCAGATGAGGATGCTGAGAAAATTACAAAAGTACAGGATGCCGTAACTTATATTGACGGGCACTCGACTTAGGATGCCACCTGCGAGAATTTGGCGCCGGGCCGCCTGAGACGAGTAGAATTTTATGGATCNAAGAGTTGTTGTCACCGGTGTCGGTATCGTCAGTCCGTTGGGTGTTGGTACCGAAGAAACGTGGAAGGAGTGCGTCGCAGGTACTCCAGGCGTTTCTCCAATTACCAAGTTCGATTGCGAAGGCTTTGCGGTCCAGATCGCGGGGGAGGTGAAGGGCTTCGACCCACTTGACTACGCATCCAAAAAAGACATCAAGAAGATGGACTATCACATTCAGTACGCTCTGGCGGCGTCTACATTCGCGCTCGACGCGGCGGGACTAAATGGGGNGGATCGACCCTATTCAGCGGANCGAATGGGAGTTTTAATTGGCTCTGGCATCGGGGGACTGAACATGATGGAGATNCATCATCGAACTCTTCTGGATAAGGGGCCGGGCAAGGTAAGCCCATTCTTCATCCCAGGGCTGATTGTCAATGAAGCTGCAGGTTGGGTGTCGATCAAATTTGGCTTCAAAGGGCCGAACTCAGCCACCTGCACAGCGTGTACAACCGGCTCGCATGCCATCGGTGATGCCTGTCAGATCGTTGGGCGGGGTGATGCTGATGTGATGATTGCTGGTGGTACCGAGGGCGTCGTTTGCGCCCTTGCGATAGACGGTTTTGCGGCAATGCGGGCTCTATCCACCCGTAACGAGGAACCCGAGCGTGCAAGCCGGCCTTTCGATGCGGATCGAAATGGTTTCATCCTTGGCGAGGGAGCTGGGGTTTTGGTACTCGAACGGGAGGAAACAGCTCGTAAACGCGGCGCACCCATCGTAGCTGAAGTTGTCGGCTATGGTATGTCGGGTGATGCTCACCACATTAGTTCTCCGCCGCCGGATGGTAATGGTGCGGTACGGGTTATGTCTGGAACCCTCGATAACGCTAAGGTCAATGTGGACCAAGTAAACTATGTGAATGCTCACGGGACCTCGACGCCAGTGGGGGATCGTATCGAAACAAAGGCAATCAAAGATGTCTTCGGTGATCACGTCGCAAAGCTCGCTGTATCCTCGACGAAATCGATGACTGGTCACTTGCTTGGGGCAGCTGGAGGTGTGGAAGCTGGCTTCTGCGCGTTGGGTCTTCGGGANCAGATAATCCCGCCGACGATCAATTATGAGACACCAGATCCCGAGTGCGATCTTGACTATGTCCCCAACGAGGCCCGCGAAGCTAAACACGAGTACGCTCTCTCGAATTCGTTTGGATTCGGCGGTACCAATGCCGCACTTTTGTTCAAACGGTACTAGGCTTCTCAGTGTCCGAGGAAGATCTATTCGAGATTCGCGCGCAGAAGCTCCAAGCGTTTGAAGACTCCGGTGGTGTGGCGTTCCCCCGCGGATTTGATGTGGATGCGACCTTGGGAGCAGTAGCTGCCCGGTTCGCCAACCATGATGTGGAAGAACTCAGGGCTACGCCAACAAATCTCCGGTTGGCTGGCCGGATCCGCACGAAACGGGAGCACGGGAAGACGTCCTTTTCTGACATCAGTGACGGCAGCGCTAGCATTCAACTCTATGTGCGCAAGGACGATCTCGGAGACGAAGTCTACGACGCCTGGCAGACCCTTGACATTGGGGACTATGTGGGTGTCGAGGGAGGTCTCATGCGGACCCGTAGCGGCGAGCTGACGTTACGAATTGATAGCTACGCGCTGCTTGCCAAATCATTGCGCTCGCTGCCCGAGAAGTGGCACGGGCTAAAAGACACAGAGATTCGTTATAGAAAGCGTTATCTCGATCTCGCCGTCAACGATGAGGTTCGTGAAATATTCCGTTGTCGTGCCAAGACCCTTCGGGCGCTGCGTGCCCATATGGATGCTTATGGGTTTATTGAAGTGGAAACACCCATCATGCAACCGCAATATGGTGGAGCCCTTGCCCGCCCATTCACCACTCACCACAACACACTNGACATCGATTTGTACCTTCGAATTGCCCCAGAGTTGTACCTGAAACGTCTCTTGGTAGGTGGTCTTGAANGGGTCTACGAGCTTAATCGNAACTTTCGCAACGAAGGTGTTTCGACTCAGCACAATCCTGAATTCACTATGCTGGAGTTCTATGCTGCTTACTGGGATTATCAGCGCATGATGGAGTTTGTCGANGAACTCCTTACCGTGTGNGTGGAAGCGGTCCTGGGTACTCCAGACTTCATTTATCAGGGCAATATGGTTTCAATGGAGCGNCCATGGANACGCATAACGTTTGCTAACGCCCTGATGGAAATCGGGGACGTCCCCGGCCATGTACTTGAGGATGAGAANGCCTTTCGNGCCTGGTTGCAGGAACGGGACGTGGCGGCGACGGATCTTTCGCTTGGGTATATGTGGGAAGCGGCCTTGAGNCGCTTCGTACAGCCTTTGTTGNTCGCACCTACGTTTATCACGCACTTCCCGCAAGACGTCTCTCCCTTTGCAAAAGCAACCACGGACGATGACGGCCTTGTGGAGCGCTTCGAGATTTATTGGGGAGGCCTGGAGACAGGCAATGGTTATTCTGAACTCAACGACCCCCGTGAGCAGCGAAGTCGAATGGAAGCGATGGCCGGGGGAGGGACTAAGGAATTATCTGAACAGCGTGTTGACGAGGACTATATCCTGGCTCTTGAACACGGAATGCCTCCGGCTGCAGGGTTCGGTGTCGGCATTGACCGCTTGATGATGTTGCTTACCGATTCAGCGTCGATACGTGACGTCATACTCTTCCCGCTACTGAAACCAAAAGAAGTGGACTGAGTGGCTCGAGCCGACAGGGCCGTCGTTTAATTCCCCGGACAAAGTAACGTGTTGCCATGATGCGATATGAGGTGTTTCTAGCTCTTCGCTACTTGAAAGCTCGCCGCAAACAAGCGTTCACTTCTGTCGTTTCGTTCGTCTCGATCCTTGGAATCTCGGTTGGTGTGGCGGCATTGGTTATTGCATTGGCTTTGTTGACGGGCTTCCAGCAGGATATTCAGGCGAAGATTATCGACGCAAACGCGCATATTGTTCTGTGGGCTTTTGGCGATGAGCCGATGGTTGAATACCCCGAGGTGGTTAGTACGGCCATCTCCGTCCCTGGCGTGGTCAACGCAGCCCCTGCGATTCTTCGCCCAGCGGTTATTAACAATGGGTTTAGCCTTTCCTTTGCCACGTTCAAAGGTATTGATCCTGAGGCTGGAACGCTTGACCTCCTTAATCGCGTTGTTGAGGGGAGCATCAGTGGCCTGCGGTCAGGAGGTGAGCTAAATGGGGCGTTGATTGGCCGAGGTATGGCCGACAATATGCTGCTTCGTGTTGGCGACGAGCTAGAGGTATTGATTTATGACCAGGACAGGATTACCCCCCTGGGGGTTGGGGGACTGAAATTTGAGCGGCTTCGCGTTGCCGGAATTTTTGATGCCGGGATGTTTGAGTACGACACAGCCTGGGTTCTGGTCCACCTAAGGACAGCACAAGAAATGTTCAGTGCCTTCCGGGACCCGGAAGGACCAGAGGGGGTGGGGCAGGTATCTTTCGTGGAGATTCGTGTGGAAGATATTTACGGAACCGAAGCCGTTATGAGTGAGCTGCGGGAGCGGCTGGGCTCAGAATACGTTATGCAGGACTGGAGACAGATGAACAGCCTATTTTTCGCGGCGCTAAACCTTGAACGCTTGGCGATGTTCGTCACCATCAGCCTTATCGTTTTTGTCGCTGCGCTGAACATCGTCGCTACACTTGTCCTTATGGTCATGGAGAAGAACCGGGACATCGGTATTCTCCTGTCGATGGGGGCGACGAGGCTCGGTATTCTGTACGTTTTTATATTCCAAGGTTTGTTTATTGGTCTGATGGGAACGGCGACAGGGTTGGGGTTGGGGATTGGAGCGTCATGGCTTGCTGATCATTATCNGATCATCTCCTTGCCGGCAGANGTTTATTACTTGACACATGTCCCGTTTATCGTTCGCCCGGTTGATTTCACGGTCATAGCAGTAATGGCAGTGGCGATCTCGTTCGTTGCAACGCTATATCCGNCCTGGCGNGCCAGTCGCCTCGACCCNGTTGANGCGTTGCGTTACGAGTAAGAGGNTCTCTGATGNCTGANGCNATGATTGAAGTCCAGGGAGTTNCCAAGAGCTANCCCTCGGGTGACGGGATGCTTCATGTNCTCTCTGGTGTTGANTTAAGCATAGANGCTGGTGAGCGCGTTGCNNTCTTCGGNGCNAGNGGAGTCGGNAAGAGCACNTTTCTGCANCTNCTAGGNGGNCTCGATTACCCNGACNCTGGGNCAATTCTCTTTCAGGGNCGNCGGCTGGATGAAATGGANGAGCCGACCCTTGCCCNGTACCGNANCCATGAAGTNGGTTTCGTTTTNCAGTTTTTTCAGCTGCTTCCGGAATTCACAGCCNTGGAAAATGTCATGATGCCGTTGCTTATCGCCCGTGAGCACNGNAGCGACATCCGCGAGCGTGCGACCGAACTACTACACCAGGTCGGCATNAAGGCNCGNAGCCATCATTTNCCATCTCAACTTTCTGGCGGGGAACGACAGAGGGTGGCGATAGCGCGAGCCTTGGTGAGTAGGCCGAGCCTGATTTTGGCTGACGAGCCCACTGGGAATTTAGATGTAGATACGGGATTAAGAGTGATGGAAGTGTTTGGGGATATCCAACAGCGGCACGGTGCCGCGATTCTTATGGCCACCCACAACGCGGCATTAGTGAAAAGATTTGACAAGGTTTTGGAGATGCAGCCCGGTGGTGGCCTGTGTCCTTGCGATTCGATACCCAGAGAACCTGTGGGGGCGAGGGGCGCCAGCAGGCTTACTAATGAAATGGACTCGGATACCCAGTAGGCATACTAGAAAGGACAAACAGCGGTTCTTATGTCTTGTTGGGGCGAGAGGACGTCCGTTATACTTGATCCGTGCTGCCGTTCCTTGGCTGTCATAGGTGACTCATGCAAACGCTAGGGGCACGCGTCCAAAAGGAGCCGGTGGTTTGGCTTTGCAAGCCCTGGCCGACTAGCCATGTTTGAGCGGTATACTGAGCGCGCACGGCGCGTCATATTCTTTGCGCGCTATGAGGCTAGCCAGTTAGGCTCCCGTACGATTGAGACTGAGCATCTACTGCTCGGTTTAATTAGGGAGAATAATGGTCTGACCGGGCACCTCCTGGGGCGTTCAAAGATTGAACCTGACGAGATCCGCAGCGAAATAGAGGCGCGTACCCGTGTACGCGAGAAGATCTCAACCTCGGTAGAGATTCCTTTGTCGGTGGAGTCCAAGCGTGTCCTCGCCTACGCGGCNGAGGAAGCCGAGAAGATGTTCCATAAGTACATTGGAACAGAGCATATTCTTTTGGGCTTACTGCGAGAGAAAAAGGCCCTAGCATCGCGTATCTTGCTTGAAAAGGGGATGCGNCTGACTACGGCCCGAGAGGATCTGCTTTACCTCCTTAAGGAAGAAACTCTCAGCGAAAAGAAAAAGGACACTCCGTTTCTTTCGGAGTTCTCGCGCGATTTGACGGAATTGGCGGCGCAGAAGGTGCTCGACCCCTTGATTGGGCGTGAGCAGGAACTGAAGCGTATTATTCAGATCCTTTGNCGGCGTACTAAGAACAATCCGGTACTAATTGGCGAGCCTGGGGTCGGCAAGACGGCCCTCGTGGAGGGGCTGGCACAGAAAATTGTTGTCGGGGACGTGCCACGCTTCCTGCACGGGAAACGCATCTTGGCGCTCGATATCTCCTCTGTTGTCGCTGGAACCAAGTATCGGGGCCAGTTTGAAGAACGGCTCAAGAGCATCATAAAGGAGTTGGACGCGAACAAAGACATTCTGGTCTTTATCGACGAACTTCACACGCTTGTAGGCGCAGGTTCTGCCGAGGGCTCATTGGACGCTGCGGGCATACTTAAGCCGGCGCTGTCCCGCGGCGAGCTGCAGTGTTTGGGATCTACGACCCCTAAAGAGCATCGCAAACATATCGAGAAAGACCGTGCGCTATCGCGCCGTTTTCAGGGTGTGAAGATTAGCCCTCCCACCGAAGACGAAACGCTGCGGATCATTTATGGAATCCGTGACCGGTACGAGAAGTACCACGGTGTCGTGTACAACGATGAAGCGATCCAATCATCGGTCTACCAGAGCAATCGTTACATCAGTGATCGTTTCCTGCCCGACAAGGCCATCGATGTTCTCGATGAAGCAGGTGCCAGAGTCAAGCTGGCATCCGCCGCGGCGCCCGAACAGCTTTTGGAGATTGAGACGAAACTGCAGTCTATAGCTGAACAGGTTGATGCTGCGATCAATGAGAAGGAGTTTGAGAAAGCTGCCTACTATCGCGACCAGGAGCAACAAGAGCGAGAAAGGCTCGATACTCTACGGGCACGGTTGGCCAATGAAGAGAGCGAGTCTACGCCGCCTGTTGTTTCCAAAGAAGACGTTGACCGCGTGGTTTCTAATTGG
The DNA here is from genome assembly GCA_002722645.1 of Acidobacteriota bacterium. Lineage (GTDB taxonomy): Bacteria > Acidobacteriota > UBA890 > UBA890 > UBA890 > UBA890. The sequence continues at coordinate 64,221 of PBML01000003.1, read as the reverse complement.
ACCGGGATCCCGGTCAGCGCAATACAGGAAGAGGAACTCCACAAACTCCTGAATATGGAGGCCGAACTTCACAAACGCATCGTCGCACAAGAGCCTGCGGTTGAGGTCGTTTCACGTGCGATCCGTCGCGCGCGCGCTGGGCTGAAGGATCCGAAGCGTCCGATGGGTTCGTTTCTGTTCCTTGGGCCGACAGGCGTAGGGAAGACCGAGGTCGCACGCACCCTTGCGGGATTCATGTTTGGAGACGAGAACGCGCTTGTACGTTTCGACATGTCGGAATATATGGAAAAGCATTCGGTCTCGAAGCTTATTGGCTCGCCGCCAGGTTACGTAGGTCACGAAGAAGGTGGACAGCTTACTGACCGTATCAAGCGCAAGCCCTACAGCATTGTATTGCTCGACGAGATCGAGAAGGCGCACCCTTCGATATTCAACGTTCTACTTCAAGTCTACGAAGATGGGCACCTGACTGATTCGTTGAATAATACCGTCGATTTCAAGAACTGCATCCTGATCATGACCTCGAACGTGGGCGCTCGATACATCCAGCGGCGAGGAGGACTCGGATTTCGCTCCGGGGACGAAAACGCGGGNTACGANGAGATGCGCGCCCGTGTCCTTGAAGAGGTCAAGCGGACATTCAATCCTGAATTTCTGAATCGTATTAACGAAACCATTGTGTTTCACTCACTGACCGATGAACATCTAGTAGAGATTGTTCGGTTAATGGTGAAGGACGTCAATCTGAACCTGTCCGAGAAGAACATCCAGGTAGAACTAGACGACCAAGCCTACCGTTGGATAGTGGGCCAGACTTGTGCCGATCGAAGTTATGGGGCGCGTCCGCTGCGTCGAGCGATCCAGAAACACATAGAGGACCCGCTTGCAGAGCAACTCATTCGAGGCAAGATTGGGACCGGGGACCGTGTCGGGATAACCGTGAGTGACAGTGATCTCCTCTTGCACGTTTACAAGCCGGAGGAGGAGGGCCAACCGGTAGCCAAATAGGTGCGTGCATTCCACTGCGGTGATTTATTTGGCGCGCTGCGCCATTTAGGCATGCGGCACAGATTTGGGCTAAAATTTACTCGGCTCAACCGAGTCAGCCATTCCTCATGACGAGTACGATTTCGATGAGAACCTATGCCGTTGCCGCGTGTCGACTTTTGTACCTCGGGCTAACAGCTCTGGCGATTGCCGGTGTATCCGGACTACCTACCGCGGTCTTCGGCCAGCCAATGGCAGGCNCCATTCCGCCAGGTTCCTACGCGGGAGTGCATGAGGAACCACCCGTAGCTCACGAAGCAGCGCGCGTGACGAGCATGTATTGGAGCTTGTTCCCGTCGATTGCGAAACTGAGGCTTCGGGAGGGGCAGCAGGTAGAGGCTCCACAGGGCGAAATCATCCGCGAGATCAGAGTCGANGGAAACACATTTCTCGAAGACGAGACCGTTCAGTTTTTCCTGAGTTTCGTTGAAGGTGATGCCTTTGATTGGGCCACGGCACAGCAGAACTTCCGCACCATGCTCAACTCCGACTTCTTTGACGACATCAAGATGAGCTGGGAGCGCGTCAACGGGGGGATCAGAATACGGCTCGACGTGCTCGAGCGGCCTATTCTTCGCGACATTCGTTTCGAAGGTACGGAAAATGGGGACAAGGACGATCTCTTGGAACGCATGGAGCTCCTTGAAATACCGATCGCTCTCGATCAACCGATCGACCGCCGCAGAATGTCCCGTGCTGAGGGAGTCCTGACTGCCATGCTTCAAGGGGAAGAAGGGCTGCAATTTGTTCAGGTCAGCCATTCAGAGGAGCCGCCGATGGATGGTTCTTCCGGTGTGGACGTTGTCTTCGATGTTGTGGAGGGTGACCGAGTACGCATCGAAAATGTCTACTTTGAAGGTGCCACCGCATTTAGCCAAAAAGAGCTGCGGTGGATAACAAAGAAGACGGGCGAGCACTGGCTTCTTTCGTTTGTGACCAAAAACGATCGTTATTCGCCGGCTGGCTTCGAGTTCGACCAACAGAACCTTGCTAACGAATATCGCCGGCTTGGCTATATCGAAATTGATATCGGAGTCCCTGAGGTTGAGGTTTACGAAATCAACCGGCCCTGGCCTATGGGTGACACACGACGGCTGTATGTTCGGATCCCCCTTAAAGAAGGCCCGCAGTATCGTTTAGGCAAGATCCTTATTGAGGGCAACGAACGGTTCCCGGATGAGGCGTTAGCGGCATTGGTGCCGCTAAACGAAGGCGACGTCCTGGATATAAAGGGCCTCGTGGATGCGACAACAGCGATGGAGAACATATATAGCAACTTTGGTTACTTTCAGGTGGTCATCGCCCCGATTCCAGTTCCGGATGCCGCAACCGCCATTGCCGATGTCGAGTATCTGATCACTGAAAATCCGATATATACGGTTCGCCGCGTTGAGTTCGAAGGCAATACGAATACGCGCGACTACGTAATGCGGCGCAATCTGCGCATCGGCGAGAATGACTTATGGAGTCAGCAGCGCATCCAGGCTAGCAAGTACAGGATTCAGCAGCTTGGATACTTCAGCAATATTGAAGAGGAAGTTTTGATCGTCGAGGATCCGGCCTTAGGGGGCCTTGCCCCCGGACAGGAGTTTAATCCTGCGGAGTTGGAAACGAGCGAGTCACAGAAGACCGGCGAGGTTGATATTAAGCTCAAGATTACGGAAGTTGGGCGGAACCAAATTAGTTTCGGTGGCGGTGTCTCGGCGCTTGAGGGTGCTTTCGTACAGCTTGGGTACGCTACCCGGAACCTCTTTGGCCGGGGACAGACCCTCTCTTTTTCTGGCCAGTTCGGAGGCCGAACGACGCAGGCTCGACTTTCGTTCAACCAACCCTACCTGTTCAATAGGGCCATTCGCTTTGGTTTCGATCTTTACAAGTCCCGGCTTGAGTACATCGACTTTCAACAAGCCACCGCCGGCATGTCGGTTCGTTTTGGTTTCCCGCTCGACCGGAACGAATTCACCACGCTCTACCTCGAGTACAACTACTCGGATATTGATATCGGCGACATGAGCAATTCTTTTTATGGAATGTCCAATTACATGATGCAGTCGATGTTCCTTATGGAGGGCAAACGCACGACTAGCAGTGTGCGGCCGAATCTCATGTTTAACTCGGTCGACAACCCGTACAACCCGAGTCGCGGACGGCGTCACAGTGCGTCGTTCGAATTTGCTGGAGGGCCTCTTGGGGGATCGCTAGAGTTTCTGAAGACTATTTTTACGACCACCTGGTACAAGCCGACGAGAGTACTCGGTCGTGGCATTGGTGCGAGAGCGTCGCAGATTTTCGCTTTTAATATCCAGGGACGTGTTGTCCAACCCATGGGTGATATGGAAATCGTCCCAATATTCGAACGTTTTTTCCTCGGTGGGAGCAATTCGGTACGTGGTACACAGCTCCGGGCGATTGGGCCGATTGATCAATTTGGCCACATTCTCGGTGGCACCCGGGCATTTCAGTACAATATTGAGTACATTTTCTCAGTTGCGGACCCGGTACGTATTGCGCTGTTCCATGATGCTGGCGCTGCCTGGGAAGGTCCGTTCAATGAGATATGGTCAGAGCTTCGTAAAACTGCAGGTGTGGAATTCCGCATATTCATGCCGGTTTTCAACGTCCCATTCCGCTTTTTCTGGGCCTACAACATAGATCCCATGCTGCAATTTGGTGAGCAGCGGTCGACCTTCGAGTTTGCGATTGGCACCACATTCTGACGGTTGTGCGAACGGGGGGGCGATAACCCTCAGCGACCTAGCGCGCTTGGTCGGAGGGGCGCTAGATGGCGACATAGATGGCAATATTCTAGGTATCGCCAGGCTTGAAGATGCGACCATGGACGAAGTTAGCTTCTGTGCGCTGCGAGAATACCGGGGCCATCTTTCGGGGACTGGGGCGGCCGCGGTAATAGTCGCTAATGATTTCGAGCCGCCACGGGATGTGCGGGACAAACTCGCTTTTATACGAGTGGACAATCCTTACCTCGCAGTGGCGCAGGTGGTAAATCATTTCTTTCCAGAGGACGAGTTCCCGCCGTCAATTCATCCGAGCGCGGTGATTGACGATAGCGCAGAGATTGGCGAGGATGTGTCAGTGGACGCACGGGTGGTTATTGGTGCGAATTGTGCAATTGGGGCACGGACTCGGCTGGGCGTAGGCTGTGTTCTTTCAGAGGACGCCCGGGTGGGTAGTGATTGTCATTTGTTGCCCAATGTGACGTTGTATCCCGCAGTTGTGATAGGTGACCGCGTGGTCATTCACGCGGGCGCTGTCGTCGGCTCGGATGGTTTCGGTTACGCAACCGAAGGTGACAAGCATGTCAAAATCCCACAGGTTGGCGATGTTGTTATCGGAGATGATGTCGAGATCGGCGCTAACGCTTGTATAGACAGAGCCGCGTTAGGAACGACCCTCATCGCAGACGGCACCAAGATCGACAACCTTGTCCAGATCGGCCACAATTGCGAAGTTGGGCCGAATAGCATCCTTTGTGGGCAGGTTGGAGTATCTGGCTCGACACAAATAGGGGAGGGCGTTCTGATCGGAGGCCAGGCCGGCTTAAATGGTCACCTCACAGTTGGAGACGGTGCCATGATAGCTGGCGGCAGCGGCGTAACAAGCTCAGTCCCTGCGGGGTGTCAAGTAGGTGGTTATCCGCACCTCGAGGCGTCGCGGTGGCGACGCGTTGTGGCCGCTTTGCGAACGCTTCCCGAGTTGGGCCGACGAGTGCATCGGCTCGAAGCGATGCACGCAGGCGAGAAAGAGGAAGAGGAGTGAGCGCCGATATTCGTCGCATTCTCGAGATTCTCCCGCACCGCTATCCGTTCCTTTTCGTCGATCGTATCGAAGAGATGGAACCACGACAGCGTATTGTTGGGATCAAGAACGTAACGATCAACGAACCGTTTTTCCAGGGCCATTTCCCGGGTAATCCTGTCATGCCGGGGGTACTGATCCTTGAGGCGATGGGACAGGTTGCTGCCGTCCTTTTCTTGGCTGAAGAAGAGATGACTGCTGGCCACTTCGTGTATTTCGCAGGTGCTGACAAAGTCAGGTTTCGTCGCCCAGTAGTTCCGGGTGACGAGCTTCGGTGTGAAGTCGAGGTTCTGCGAGTTCGACGGAAGAGTTGCCAGGTGCACGCACGTGCGACGGTAGACGGAGAGCTTGCCGCGGAAGCCACCTTGTTCTCTGTATTGGTCGAAGTGCCTGAGATAGGTGGCGAATGACATCATTGTGCCATTCAACTGCCGTGATCGAAGACGGCGCGACTCTGGGTGACGGTGTATTGATTGGACCCTACGCGACCGTCGGTAAGCATGTGACGCTCGGTAGTGGAACAAAGGTCGGCGCACATGCGGTAGTCGAGGGGCATACGACGCTAGGGGAAGATTGCGAAGTTTTTCCGCATGCATGTATTGGAACTATTCCGCAGGATCTTAAGTATCACGGCGAAATTTCTTACCTTGTTGCTGGCGACCGGAACGTGTTTCGGGAATTCGTCACCGCAAACGTTGGAACAGAGGGTGGTGGTGGCGTTACCCAGGTGGGTTCCGACAATTTATTTATGGCCTATTGCCACCTGGCTCACGATTGCATCATTGGGGACCATGTCATTTTTGGAAATGCTGCTACTTTAGCGGGCCACGTAATCATTGAAGATTGGGTTAACGTTGGAGCGTTCTCCGGCGTCGAGCAATTCCGCCGGGTAGGTCAACACGCCTTCGTTGCTGCCTACGCAGGAGCTACTAAGGACGTGGTGCCTTACTGTACGGTACAGGGCAACCACTGCCAGGTATTTGGTCTGAATATTGTTGGCTTGAAGCGACGAGGCTTCTCAGCAGGCGCGATCGGGGAACTCAAACGTGCATTTCGACTTCTTTTTCGGAGCAATCTCAACACCACGCAAGCCCTCGAGATGATCAGCGGTGAAGATTTCGAGTCGCCCGAGGTTGCAGCGTTGGTCGAGTTCGTGCGGAACAGTGAGCACGGCATCGTCAAGTGATTCTCTGGCGCTGATCGCCGGCAGCACGCAGATGCCCTGCGTGGTGGCGGCCGAGGCGCAATCTCTGGGCCGCACGGTTATTGCCATTGCCATAGATGGAGTTACCGAACCGGCAATCGGCGATGTTGTCGACGAGGTTCACTGGCTCAAGTGGGGCGACGTTAGTGGATTCCTCGGCCTACTTGGAAAGTTCCGCTCGGGCGGCATTAAACAGGCGGTAATGGCCGGCAAGGTAGAGCAAAAGCGGATATATGATGCTGAAGCGGATGAAGGACTTAAGAGCGTGCTGGCCTCCGTGCCAATACGGCATACTGACGCTTTGATCAATGCGGTTGTTAAACTGCTGTCAGGTGCGGGTATCGAGCTACTTAAATCCACCGATTTTTTACAACATTACATCGTCAATGAGGGGACCCTTACGCGACGTACTCCCGACGAGCGCGAGAAAGAAGATATTGCTCACGGCTGGATGGTTGCCAAGCAGCTTGGCGCTCTAGACATTGGCCAATCCGTTGTTGTAAAGGATCGGGCCGTCGTCGCCGTTGAAGCGATGGAGGGGACAGACGAGTGTCTGCTTCGAGCTCGTGACTTAGCGGGGGATGGGGCCGTTCTTATAAAGGTCGGGAAGCCGGGCCAAGACCTTCGCTTTGATGTGCCGGTAGTAGGTGCTTCTACCGTTTCAGCTATGGTCGCTAGCGGGGCATCAGCACTCTGTATCGAAGCTAACCTTACTGTTCTACTAGACGCCCAGCAGTTCTGTCGAGAAGCGGATTCCGCTGACATCGCGGTCGTGGCCAGCAAACAGGGCAAGGTATGCGAGTAGGGGTTGTAGGCGTCGGGGCCATGGGGACGCTCCATGTTCGCGGCTATTCAGGACTCGATGATTGTGAGTTAGTTGGCCTTTACGACATCGATTTGGAACGTGCCAGGGAGGTTGCAGGACGGTATCAGGTTCATTGTTTTTCCGAACTTGATGCGCTGCTGAGCCGTGTAGACGCGGTCACGGTCGCGGTTCCGACACCTGACCATCATTTGGTTGGGTTGCGCTGCTTGGAAGCTGGCTGCGACGTCCTGATCGAGAAGCCGATCGCCGTGTCGCTCGATCAGGCAGATAGCCTGATCACCATGGCGCAACAAGAAGGCCGGATTCTCCAGGTTGGCCATATTGAACGATACAACCCAGCAGTTGAGGCTCTTGCGGACCGGGTCGGGGGGAGTCCAGGTTTTATCGAGGTCGACAGGCTAGGTTCGCTAGCACCACGAGGCCTTGAGACCGATGTTGTGCTTGACTTAATGATCCATGACATAGACATCGTACATTGGCTTGTGGACGATAAAGTGGTGGATATACGTGGAGTCGGGGTGCCGATACTCACGGAAGCAATCGATTTCGCCAACGCTCGCCTAGAATTTGCCGGTGGTTGCATCGCCAATCTCACAGCTAGCCGGGTAAGTGTCAATCGCAGCCGTAAGGTACGTGTCTTTCAGCCCGCGAGCTATCTCTCGGTCGATTATGCGGCGCAGACGGTAGAGGAATACCGTTTGTCATGGGCAGGCGGAAAACCGAGTGGGATTGAGACAGATAGCATCGATGCATCCGGGGATGATCCGTTAATTCGGCAGCTAATGGACTTTGTTAACTCTTGTACAAGCCGAACTAGCCCACGTGCTGACGGGAAGTCGGCGAGACAGGCGCTGGCCACGGCACTCGATATTCTCAATGCAATTGAAGCCCGCGTAAAATGAGTAGCATGGTTGTTTCAGAACTGTGCTCGGCTGTTTGGTAAGATCGCTTGTCCCTGTTATATCGTCCGCGAGCACCATAGATGCCTATTGGATTTGAGCCTAGTCCGCTGCCAACCATCGGGATTGAGGAAGAGTTTCAACTCTGCGACTTGGAGAGCGGCGATCTGGTCCCTAAGGCTGACGAGATTATGGCGTCGGCGGGCCCAGAGTTACGTAAACATCTAAGCTACGATCTTTTATTGACGCTCATTGAGGCCAATACCAAGATTTCCGAATCCGTTGAGGAAGGAATTGAAGACCTCGTTGATAAGCGACGCCAGGTTCAGGCATTGGCAGAGTTGTCAGCGTGCACTTTAGGAATGACTGGTACGCATCCGTACGCCGACCCGCACCAGCAGCGTTTTGTGAGCACGCCGGACTACCAATGGGTCAGAGAGCAACTGGGGTATGTAGCTCAGCGAAACATCACGTTTGGGCTTCATGTGCACATTGGCGTTGACGACGCCGAGCGTGCTGTCTACGTCGCGAATCGTATGCGACTGTGGATCGGCCCGCTGATCGCTCTGGCCGCTAATTCACCATATTTGGATGGAGTTGACACTGGTTGGGACGCCGCGCGCGTATATGCCTTCGGGGCCTTCCCTCGCGCAGGAATACCGCCGAAGCTAAGAAGCTACGAGGAGTTTGCTGCCCAGATGGATGCATTAATTGCCGCGTCAGCTATTACGAAGCCCCGGCAGATATGGTGGAACGTAAGAGTACATCCCGAGTACGGTACCGTTGAATTTCGTGCTTGCGATGTTCAGATCTCTGTGCCCCGGACGGCCGCCATTGTTGCCTTGGTGCAGGCTCTGGTTGTCGCATACGGCGACGCACATCGTGCTGGTAAACCAGAGCCTTACTTGCCCGGCGCTTACTTGGAAGATCTTCGTTGGAAAGGGATGCGCTTTGGTTTGAGTGCGGACGTTATCGATGCCGAGACCTCAGAAGTTGTCTCGATGCCTGCACTAGTGGAGCGTATGGTTGAGGTTGCATGGCCCGCGGCAACGAAGTTGGGCACCACCGGATATCTAGATATTGTCTCTGAAATTCTTCAGCTTGGAAACGGCGCTGCGGCTCAAAGGGCAGCTTTGGCAGAAGAAGGTGGCGACTTGAGAAAATTGCAGCACCGCTTGCTTCGAGAGGCCGTGGAGAAGGGGATTCGGCAGCCGGGTTTAGATTCACTTGGGTAGGGCTATGCTTGTGTCGGTAACTCCAGGGGACCTGGTTGTGGAGATACTGGGTGCCGGCAGTGGTTACCCAACTTCATCTCGGGACACCAGTAGCTTGTTGGTTGGTGCGGCGGAAGGGTGGACTGCGATCGAGTGTCCGGGCTCTATTGTTCACAAGTTGGAAGCCCGTGGGTTGTCCATGGATTTACTTCGTCGCTTGATCTTGACCCACAAACATATCGACCATGTGTATGGGGTCCCGCACCTGGTCCACGCGATGGGAATTGAAGGGCGAGTCGAGGAAATCAACTTGCTGGCCCCGGCCCAAACGTTGGCTACCGTTGCGGAGATGGTGGCGGTCCATGAACTGACCGACGACTGGTATCCGGCTATTCGTTTGACCGAGATATCAGCGGCCGGGCAGAGCGAACTCCTCCGGGTACCTAGTCTCCGAATTACGGCCACTGGGGTTGCCCACACGTGCGATACGATCGCCCTCCGGTTTGAAACGGAAGCAGCGGCGGTTTGCTACTCATCCGATACGCGGCCTTGTGCTTCTGTGACTCGGTTAGCGACTGGTGCCGATATTTTGTTGCATGATTGTGGAGGACCGCACCGCTTACGCGAGGCCTTCTCGGGTGGTCACTCTAGTGCCCGCGAGGCCGGCATTGTGGCAGCTGAGGCTGGAGTTCGGAAATTGGTTCTTATGCATTTGGGGGCCCGGGATGAAAACATCTTAAAGGAATGCCAGTTAGAGGCTCAGGCTACATTTGGACGACCTGTCGACCTTGCCATGGATGGGATGAGATGGATTTTTTCGGGCGGTGGTAAGCGTGGAGCATGAGTGCCATGGATGTGGCCACAGTGAAGTCAGCGTACTCACGATGGGCAAGAGTGTACGACTGGATATTTGGTCTTCTATTTGGTAATGCTCGTCGCCGAGCGTTCGAATGTATGGAGTTGAAGCCTGATAATTACGCCATAGAGGTTGGTGTCGGAACAGGACTGTCGCTAACGTTGTTGCCGGAAGGTTGTCACCTTGTTGGCGTAGACCTTTCCCGCCCAATGCTGGAACGCGCACTGATGCGTTGGCGCGCAGACTCGGTTGACCGCACCGCGGCCCTAGTTGAGGGAGATGGCACTTGTTTGCCGTTTGCTGATAGCACCTTCGATGCTGCCTTAGCAGCGTTCGTTGTTTCAGCTGCTCCTGATGCTGTTGCCTTACTGAAGGACATGCAACGGGTCTGCCGACCGGGTGCACGAATGGTCGTTGTTAACCACTTTTCACCTAACAAGCCTCGCTTGGCTAAACTGTGGTCCGGTCTGTCGGGCATCACCTCTCGGTTACTGGGCTTCCACGCAGAGTTTCCGTTGGAGTCGCTATTTGAGAAGGCAGGAATTGAAATCGATCGAATCGAGCCCGCCACGCTTTTTGGAGGCTGGCGAGTGGTGACGTGTACACGGAGAGACCATGACGCAAATTGATCTTGGGGGGCGGAGAGCCCTCGTGACAGGGGCTTCAAGGGGAATTGGCAGGTGTATTGCTTTGGCGGTTGCGCAAGCTGGTGGAGCTGTGGCGGTTCACTATCAGAACAAAAAAGAGGCGGCCGCGCGCGTAGTCGCCGAAATTAAAGCAGTCGGTGGAGATGCGTTTGCGTGCGCTGCTAATGTGCAGGTTCCCTCAGAGGTCAAACGACTTGTTGATGCCTGTGTGGCACGCTGGGGAGGGCTTGACATCATGGTTTGTAATGCCGGCATTTGGAAAGGTTCTCTAGTTGAAGAGATGACTGAAGAGCAGTGGGACGAAATGCTAGATGTGAACCTGAAAGGCATGTACCTNGTCACGCATTACGCGGTACCGCACCTGAAGTCTTCCACGGCAGGAGCGATTGTGAACATCGCCTCGACGGCTGGGCAACGCGGAGAAGCAGGACATGCGCATTATGCGGCTTCAAAAGGAGGCATGATCGCGTGGACAAAATCGTTGGCACCCGAACTTGCACCCTNTGGGGTTCGGGTCAATTGCGTCGCTCCGGGNTGGGTGCACACTGATATGGCTGCCGCCGCGTTGAAGGCCGATGGCCAGAGCATAAATGCTGGCATCCCTCTTGGTAGAGCCGGGGAGCCGGAAGAAATCGCTGCGGTGGCCTGCTTTATGGCCAGTGACCTAGCTTCTTATATGACCGGAGAAATCGTCAATGTAAANGGAGGTAGCGTTCTTTGCGGATGANGGAAACCTGTCAGCTTTCCTGGGCAATTATCCCCACGGCAGGCCGCGGGACTAGACTGCGACCTGCCACAAATGCGATCCCTAAGGTGCTCCTCCCGGTGGGTCTTCGCCCGATGATTGATTGGGCGATTGACGAGGCCCTGGAGGCAGAGGTGGGGGGGATAGCGTTTGTCGTGGCACCAGACCAACCGATGGTAACGGCGCATATAAAAGCCCGCCAATCCTCATCCGACTGGCCCGTGAGTGTCGAAACTCATTTTGTTGAGCAGTCACACCCGGCGGGTTTAGGAGACGCACTAATTCGTTGCCGGCCGTGGACCGGCGACGATTCATTCGGTGTTGTCGTGCCGGACAACTGGTTCGATTCACCCTGCGCACCGGTCGTGCAACTCGCTGGTGCACATTTTCGTACTGGGCAGGCTTCCCTTGGCTTGATCGAAGTGAGACCTGGGCAGGGATTCTTACTAGGAAATGTGGGTGAGGTTGAACTTGAACCCATTGAGAATCGGGATTACAGGATTACGCGACTTGGAGACAAGTCCGACGGGGCCTTCNCCACGCCGAAGTCGCAGTCAGTGTTGCGCGGTTGTGCCCGCTACGTGTTAGGCCCCAGCTTCTATGATGCACTGGACGCTACAGGACCACTTCCAGAAGGCGAGTGGGATGATGTTCCAGCATTTCAGTACCTCGCGGATGAGGCTGAGCTCATAGGGCACAAGCTAGAGGGCCATCATTTTGACNTGGGTCACCAGAGCGGTTATCTGGCGGCGATGAACTATCTGTTCGAGCGCGATGTCATAGGTAACGGCGCATAAGACCTACGACCACGCCCCGCACGCGAACTTCTTCCTTGTCGACTAACCATGCATCAGCTGCCGAATTTGTCGGTTGGAGGCGGACTCTTTGCCCCTCAGGGTAATATTTGCGGAGAAAGACATTCTTGTCTTCCAGTAAGGCAAGGACCATCTCGCCATCCTCTGGTGTTGTCCGGTCTTCCACGATAATGAGGTCGTTATCACAGACCTGTTCATCAATCATGGAATTGCCGCGCACTCGTAAGGCATAAATTGCTTTACGGGTAACGAAATCGGGAGGGAGATTGACGATCTCTCCAGGAGTTGTCGCTTGGATTAAGCGTGCGGCTGAGATCTGGCCAAGGACTGGTATCTCTACGGTGCGCGCGGGCTCCCCGTCTACGAGCTCGATGCCACGCCCTTGATGGGGAGTTTTCCTTAGGTACCCCTTCTGTACAAGCAGTTCAATGTGGTTATACACAGTTGCGGGAGACGAGAGCCCGAACCAGGTGCCAATTTCCTTTAGCGTTGGAGCGTAACCGTTATCGTCGACGTGTTTGTTTACGTAGTCGAGGATTTCTTTCTGGCGTCTAGTTAGGTACATGGATACATTTAGTGAATATAAGGCAATAGAACATAAATCTAACACGAATCTTTGCTACGAGACGGTGTGATAGGTTTCCCNAATGACGTGGATGGGGATTGATATTGGCCATCGCCGCTACGGGGTTGCGGTTTCGGATGGAAGTGGAAGTATCGCTTATCCGTTGACCACGCTTTCCGCGGGAAAAGGGGGAGCGCCGCCCATAGAAGCCCTGGCANAGTTGGTGGCAGAGCGGNAAATTGTTGGTGTCGTTGTCGGTCTTCCGGCGCGAATGGATGGTAGCCATGGACCGGAAGCGCGCAACGCAGAATTGGTTGCNGAACAGCTTCGTGTTGAGCTAGGGGTGGTGGTGGAGCTTTGGGATGAGCGTCTTACCACCGCAGAGGCCGAGCGCTTGCTGATTATGGCAGGCGTCCGTCGCAAGAAGCGAAAAGGAGCAACTGACCGGATAGCAGCCGCGATAATCTTGCAGAGCTTTTTGGACCGGCAGACGATTGATACATCAGCTGACCATAAAATCGGGCCATGGGAGAACGGACAGTGACTACAGTTTGTTGCCGTAAGACTGCGATTCTGTTTGGGCTTACTATCTACGTGGCTCTACGCTTGGTTACTGGCGCATTGGTCGCNGTACTTGACACTCCATATTCTGCTCATGGCGCCATGGTAACGGATGTGACGATCGAGCCTGGTCAGTCGGCAGGGGAGGTTGGACTGGACCTTCAAGAGAAAGGCCTGATCCGGAGTGCCCGTTCACTGCGTTTGTGGATGCGATGGAACAAGACCGCTGGCGCAATCCATGCGGGACGATATCGCTTCGAAGGGGCGGCCAGCATTCGGGAAGTGGCTGCACTTATTGTTGAAGGACGGGTGCTGCTGTCCGAGATAACGGTCATAGAGGGTTTTACCCGATGGCAAGTTGCCGAAGTGCTTTCGCGAGCGGGCTTTGGTTCATACGAAGAGGCTTGGGAGGCGACAGGGAATGCAGCTCTCGTTTCCGACCTTGACGCTGAGGCAAAGGATCTAGAAGGGTATTTGTTTCCAGATACCTATTATGTTTCGCGTCAAATGAAACCAGCCGCCATCGTTGAGATGATGGTGGATAGATTCCGACTGGCGTGGGTGGCGCCAACGGTGGCACAGGCTGAAAAGCCAAGTTTATCGGTCCGGGACGCAGTGATAATCGCTTCTCTAATCGAGGCCGAGACCGGGAAGCCAGATGAGCGGGCTCTGGTATCGGGCGTTTATCATAATCGCCTAGAACGTAGGATGCTGCTTCAATGTGACCCGACTTTGTTGTACGCGCTGAGACTGGAAGGTCGTACCGACCGCGACATAAGGCGGGGTGACTTTGATAATGAGTCCCGGTACAACACATACCGATTTGTGGGTCTGCCCCCCGGACCAGTAGGCAATCCGGGGGAAGCTAGCATTGTCGCGGCACTATATCCCACTGAAACAGATTATCTGTATTTTGTTGGGCGCAATGATGGGTCGCACGCATTCTCGCGAACGCTACAAGAACACAATGCCAACGTGAGCCGTTATCAGCGGTAGGTTGTAAAATGTGTCACTTCTTCACCAGACAGTGGAAGAACTGGATTGATGAGTGAATTCCTTGATAATAGCGAGTTGGGGCCGAAAGCTGCTGCAGGATTTCGCTTTGCGGTGGTTGTGAGCCGTTTCAATGCTGACATCACAGAAGCACTCCTTGCAGGGGTACAAACGGCACTAGCGGCTCATGGTGCCTCGAGCTCCAACATTTTCGTCTACGAAGTCCCTGGGTCGTTTGAGCTGCCAATGACGGTGGCACGTCTTATCGACGAGCGCTTCGACGCCATAATTTGCCTTGGAGCAATAATCAAAGGAGAAACCCCTCATTTTGACTATCTGTGCTCGTCTGTCGCCCATGGAATCCAGGAAGTGGCAGTGCACTCGGGCACTCCGGCAATTTGGGGCGTTCTGACCTGCGAGCAACGCGAGCATGCAGTGGCACGTGCGGGTGGCAACAAGGGAAACAAAGGCACCGAGGCGGCTATTACTGCTATCAAGATGGCGAAGCTTTTTTCGCTGATCCCAGAGAGGCATCCGGAAAGGACCTCTTCTATTGACCTCAGTAGGAAGTAATTCTGATGGGCAAGCGTCGAAAATCTCGTGAGAGCGCAATCCAATGCTTATACCAGTGGGAGATGACGGGGACAGCCCCTGAAGTTATCCTGCAGGAATATTGGGGGATGCATGACCGTAATCGAAATGGCGAAAGTCATGACCACACGGGTGCGGATATAGAGCAAGCTAGCGGAACCCCGGAAGACTTAAAGGTGCGACTTGAGCAAGCAGGCATCTGCACCGACTCGATCCTTGTGGAGATCAGCAGGCAGGAGCGGCGCGATGATCAGGTTGCACTCGTGGATCGTATTGTCTTTGCCGCATCATTGGTGCTCGGTACTGTGGCTCATGTCGAAGAAATCGACGCTATGATTTCTGAGCACGCTCGCCACTGGAGGATGAATCGGCTCGGCCTGGTAGAGAAGAGTATTTTACGGCTCGGTGGTTATGAGCTTGTCTACGAAGAAGAAACGCCCGCGGCAGTGGTCATCGATGAGGCGGTCGAACTCGCTAAACGGTTCAGTGACCCGGAGGCCGGATCCTTCGTCAACGGTGTGCTTGATGGTATGAGCAAGCACTTAGGGACCTAAACCACACCTGGACATGAAGTACGACCCTCGCAAGATCGAATCAAAGTGGCAAGAGCATTGGGCGGCAGACGCCGTCTACCGTATAACCGAGGGTAAAGGCAACGAAAAGTATTACTGCCTTGAGATGCTTCCGTATCCCTCGGGCAAGCTCCACATGGGTCACGTACGTAATTACTCGATTGGAGACGTTGTTGCTCGTTATCGCCGAATGCGGGGTTTTAATGTCATGCACCCTATGGGCTTCGATTCGTTTGGCATGCCGGCAGAAAACGCTGCCATCGAACACAATACGCACCCGGCGATATGGACTCGGCAGAATATTGACGTCATGCGTAGCCAGCTCCAGGACATGGGGTTTGCTTACGATTGGGAACGGGAAATTGCAAGCCACAGACCTGAGTATTACCGCTGGAACCAATGGCTATTTCTTCGGTTACTAGAGCGAGATCTTGCTTACCGAAAAGAAGCGCTNCTGAACTGGTGNCCTTCCTGTGAGACGGTGCTGGCTAACGAGCAGGTAGAGGAGAATCTTTGTTGGCGGTGCGGGTCGGTCGTCGAAGAACGTCGTATGTCGCAATGGTTTTTTCGGATCACGGCGTACATCGACGAGTTACTAGATGGNTTAGATGAGCTGGATGGATGGCCGGAGCGCGTTCGCACGATGCAACGCAATTGGATCGGCAAGAGTCACGGTGCACGGGTTACTTTCGATGTTGAGGATTGTNATGAAGGACTTGTGATCTTTACCACGCGGATCGATACGATCTTTGGGGCAACCTTTGTGGTTCTAGCTCCAGAACATCCGTTGGCGAAAAGGTGGAGGCAAGCGGGCCCAGGTCCTGATGCCGTACAGNGCCCCGAAGAGTTTGCGAGTGCAATCGACAAGCTTGAGAAAATGCCTCGNCGGCAAAACCTAGGGGAGGGTAGCGACAAAACTGGAGTCTTTACCGGCCACTACGCTATTAATCCGTTCAATGGGGAACGTCTGCCAATCTGGATCACGAACTTTGTTCTGATGGACTACGGTACTGGAGCGATAATGGGGGTGCCCGCACACGACGANCGGGATTTCGAGTTTGCTCGAGAATATGGTTTGCCTATTCGTCCGGTAATCAGACCTGGAGAAGGAGNTTCTCCCGCTTGGGTCGATCAGCCCGAACAGATGGAAGAGGCCGCATCGTTGTGCGGGGTGCTGTTGCCAGCCTGTGGTGACTACGAAGGAATGACATCCGAGTCGGCGCAGCAACGGATGCTTGAGGACGCCAATGCCGGAGGCTTCGGCGAGGAAGCGATTGAGTACAAGATAAAGGATTGGGGTGTTTCACGACAACGCTACTGGGGCACGCCCATCCCGATCATTTATTGCCCTGACTGCGGGGTCGTTTCTGTGCCCGATGACGATTTGCCCGTAACCCTTCCAGAAGAAGTTGAGTTCACAGGGTCTGGCGGATCACCACTAGGCCGTGTCGAATCCTTTGTGAACGTGGATTGTCCAACCTGTGGTGGCCCAGCGAAGCGTGAAACGGACACGATGGATACCTTCGTCTGTTCCTCTTGGTATTACCTTCGTTACCTCTCACCGCNCGATNCNAGCCANCCGTTTGGTCGGAGNGTTGCTGACTACTGGGGNCCAGTCGATATTTACATTGGCGGCATTACTCATGCTGTACTCCACCTTTTGTATTTTCGATTCTTTTGTAAAGCAATGGCGGATCTCGATCTGCTTTCAATCCGTGAGCCGGTGACTCGCCTGTTAACACAGGGAATGGTCCTGATGGGCGGCACCGCCATGTCGAAGTCAAAGGGTAACGTTGTCGATCCTGACGAGATGGTTAGCCGGTATGGTGTCGATGCAACCCGGGTCTTCGTGCTGTTTGCAGCGCCCCCAGAAAGGGATTTTGAGTGGGACGAGGGAGGCATCGAAGGGTGCTCNCGTTTCCTCACCCGCACCTTTTCNATGATTGAGGGATCGCGAGTAGCTCTGGAGGGGGTTCTGGGGACTGGTGATGAGGCCATGTTGGTTGAGCCCTTCCTTGAACTTCGCCGTAAGGCACACGAGACAACTCGNCGTGTTACCCGGGAAATCGATCAACGGTTGCACTTCAATACTGCGGTTGCGGCGCTGATGGAACTATTGAACGAATGNTATGCAGCGACCGCATCGGTTCCAGTTGCCGAGGCAGACATGGCCGCATGGGTCTATCGCGATGTCTTTGAACGGNTGGTCTTGATGCTNTCACCATTCGCGCCCCACCTGGCACAGGAATTGTGGGAGATGCTGGGCCATGGAGGGTATGTCGTCGATGNGGCTTGGCCGACTTTCGACACTTCTGTTTTGGCACGTGAAAGTGTCAGCATGGCCGTTCAAGTGGATGGNAAGGTGCGTGGCAGTATCGAGGTCCCCGCAGGTCTTGTGGANAAGGATGCTTTAGTGGCTGAAGCATTAAAAGACTCCAACGTGGTAAGGCATGTAAAGGGACGTTCGATTGCTCGAAGCGTTGTGGTGCCGGGCAAAATCGTGAGCTTGAACACCCGATGATCGCTCGGGGCGTGAAAGGTTTGAGCCGGTATTATTCGCAGATGCGNTGCTACACGTCTCCTGCCAATCTATTGTTTGCACTGGTGATTGGCAGCATGGCAAGTTGCGGTTACTCCTTGANCGGGACGGGCTCCTTTCTGCCAGATTATATCCAGACGGTAGCGATACCGACTTTCGCCAACACGACACCGCGGTTCGAAGTAGAGGTGCGTATAACAGATGCGGTAACCCGTGAATTCGTGTCCCGGGGGAACTTTACGATGGTTGCCGACGCGGCGGGCGCCAACGCTGAGCTTACGGGGACGATCACTGCATTTGACGTCACACCAATCGGGTTGAATCCCGATGAGGAGGCCACCAACTTCCTAGTCCAGATTCGTGCCCAAGTGAATTTCCGAGATTTGGTGCAGAATGAAATTCTCTACACCAATAATTCGTTCTATTTTCGCCAGGAATTTGAAATTGAGGCTGATCCGACTGCCTTGAGTGATTTGAGCAATGTTGCAGTGGATGAAATCGCTGAAGAGTTCGCTCGCACCGTAGTGTCGAGTATTCTAGAAGGATTCTGAGGTGGCGCGGCGCGGAGCACCACAAAGTAGTGGCATCAGCTTTAGGCAGTTGAACCGCACTCTTAAGCGTGGGGATATCGACCCTGTCTACCTTGTCGTCGGCGAGGAGGTGTTTCTCCGCAACAAGGCTATCGAAGGGCTCAGAGGAGTTGTTTGCGGCGAAGATGAGTCGAATTTGGCCTTTCATANGATCGATGGAAAANTTGGGAAAATGGCCGAATTTCTGGATGCTGCAAGATCGCTACCGTTGTTCCTGCAGGCAACAGACAGGCCGTGCCAATTGGTAGTTATACGGTCCTTTGAGCCTGGGACGGCAGCCGAAAGTGAGCTTCTCGCGGAGTATCTCGATTCTCCCGTTAGTGCGACTTGTTTGGTGTTCGAGGCGCCGACGCTTGATAGTCGACGGGCCTCGGCCAAACTGCTCACGAACCGTGCGACGAAGATCAACTGCCAGCGAATCGAAAGCACAGCGGAGGTGCGTCGGTGGATCGAGAATTCCGCTAACGCACGCGGCTTCTCCATGGCTCCAGGGGCAATCGATTATCTTCTCGAGATGGTCGGCCTTGAACTTCAGCAACTTAGCCAGGAACTAGACAAGGTTAAATTGTTTGCTGCCGACCGTGAATCCATGTCAGCCAATGACTTGGAGAAGCTTCTGGGTCGGAGCCGTTCGCATTCTGTATTCGAGTTGACGGACGCGTTAGTTTCGAGACGGGCAGTATCAGCAGTGCAGGTCCTGAACAGGCTGTTGGATGACGGGGAAGAGCCGGTCAGGCTACTTGCAATGGTGAGTTGGGTCGTCCGTCAACTCATAACGGCGTGTGATCTTTCTTCCCGTGGTTGCCCAGAACGTGAATTACTATCGCAACTCGGGGGACGTTGGAATCAGCGGCGAGTAATNGCTAAAGCTGCCGCGGAGTGCGANTTGGGACAGTTAGAAGAACTTCTAGTGAGGTGCTCGGAGTCCGATGTGGCAGTGAAAACACAGCGAGGNCCAGGGAGTCGGGGTGTACTTGAGGGACTTTGCAGACGCATTTGCGCTGCTTAAGAAAACCGTGGTTAGCTCGCAGAAGCTCGCTGAATGTTGCGTGCCAGGCGAGATTTGGTCCGTGCTGCGGCGTTAGGATGAATGATTCCGAACCGTGCCGTGCGGTCAATGAGACTCTGGGTCTGGACCCATTGGGCCTGGATNGCGTCACCATTTCCAGCCTCGATCGCTTCGTGAAGTCGGCGTATCGAGGTGCGAAGAGTTGCTCGACGCATACGGTTACGCGACCGCAGGCGAGCGTTTTGCCGCATTCGTTTCTTGGCAGACTTGATTATCGGCATTTATGAGTAAATCCTGTTGAAGATAGAAGAGAAGAATAGGACGGCTTCTATTCTGGGTCAATCATCCGCCGCCCGAAACGTACAGAGAGGCCGCGTGCTTCGATCTGCGGGAACTGTGGCGGGAATCACCCTGCTTTCCCGTGTGGCCGGGNTNGTGCGCGATCAAGTTTTCGCGNTTTTCTTTGGCGCAACGCTCACAAGCGATGCTTATGTAGCTGCCTTCAGGCTTCCCAATATTTTACGTCGAGTGGTCGGTGAGGGAAACGTAGCTGCTGCGTTTATTCCAGTTTTTGAACGGGAGGCGCAGGATCGGCCAGAGGCGGAACTCTGGGGGCTCGCCGATAGATTTCATTTTGCCATTGCTGGGGCTGCCTCGGTCCTTACCGTTTTCGGTATGTTATTTGCGCCNTTCTTGGTCGAGAAGGTTCTGATTCCAGGAAAACCTGAGGCCTGGGAACTTGCCAGTAACCTGATGNGGGTGACATTCCCTTACCTGATCTTCATTTCCGCAGCCTCGGCACTAATGGCGCTGCTCAACTCCCGTGATCGGTTCGCAGCAGCGGCGTTTACCCCCATTTTNTTCAACTTCACCCTAATTGGTTCAGCGATTTTGATGGTCTGGGTCGACGCGCCCATATACGTATGGGCTATGGCCGCCGTGCTCGGTGGCTTTCTGCAGTGGTTGTCTTTAGTTCCGCACGGCTGGCGGCTGGGTATGCGATTTCGACCCGGGAATCTGTTNGGCGATCCAGCATTAAGGCGAATTGGCGCGCTAATGATTCCGGGCCTCTTCGGAGTTGGGATTACCCAGGTCAATATCTTGGTAGGCCAATCACTAGCAAGTTGGTTGGCGGAAGGTAACATCACGGGCCTTTTCCTGGCAGGCCGGTTAACCGAGTTGCCGCTCGGTGTGTTCGCAATAGCCATCGCCACTGTTGTTTTGCCGGTGATGTCTAGGCAAGCAGCGCACGGGAATAATGATGAGATGTTATTGACGTTGAACTTTGCGCTCCGACAGGTGGCTTTGATTACCATCCCAGCATCGGTTGGTCTTTTGATTCTCCGGGAAGAGATTGTCAGTGTCCTATTTCAATATGGCGAGTTCACCGCTGAGTCAACATCGATGACAGCTGCAGCGCTTGCTGGATACAGTGTTGGCCTGATCGCGTTCGCGGGGATCCGTATTGTCGCACCGGGGTTCTATGCTATGCGAGATACTCGTACACCGGTGAAAATAGCAGCAGTCGCCATGGTGGTGAATGTGCTGGGTTGCCTCGGCTTGATACCGTGGTTTGGTCATGCCGGGATCGCCGTAGCCAACTCCCTGGCCGCTTACCTGAACCTCGGCGTCCTTCTTGTTTTATTGCGANGCCGCGTTGGCAGTTTTGGTGGTGGCAGCCTNTTGGCCAGTTATGCGAGGCTCGCGGCCGCTTCTGCCGTAATGGGTTGGGTCGTGTGGGGCCTGCGATCCTCCCTGATGGGTGATACAGGTGCGGCTGTCATTACGCGGGTCTTAGCGTTGGGGGCGATAATCGGAATCGGCATTTTGACCTACCTTGCGGCTGTTGTGCTGATGCGTGCTCCAGAACTTACTGAGCTACGTCAAATGCGGGCCCAAGGTGGCTAGAGCGAACAGATCANCATGCGNGTTTTCGATCTCCTTTCCAGGAATTTCGAAGTGGTAGAGATCCATGGTGTGCTGCTGGGGCTGGGTCAGCAAGGCTGACGGGGTGAAGGAGATGGCATCCAAAGGAGCCCAATTCGGTGGTTGGCTAGACGATTTTGAGGAGCACCTGAGTGTCGAGCTTGGACGGTCGCCTAATACCGTTGAGGCGTACCTTCGTGACCTAAAAATGTATGGAAACTGGGCTGCCGAACAAGGACACTCGCCACTCGCGGCGACGCCTAATGAGATCCGGGCCTTTTTGTTATATCGGACCAAGGACTGGTGTCCATCCTGCAGGACAACGCTGGACAAGNCTGAGGCGGAGGAGGGACTGTGTGGGCGATGCGGTTCAACTGTCAGAGCTGGTGTCAGCCGAAGATCGATTGCGCGTGGCCTGTCGGCGTTAAGAGGTTTCTATAGATATTGCGTCGCTTTGGGCCGTCTNCAAGATGACCCTACGGAGCTGATAATCGCTAAAGTAGTTCCTCGTCGACTTCCAAAGTCGCTAAGCCGAAAGGAAATTGAAGACATTCTGTGCCAACCGGACACCAAGAAACCGGCTGGTGTTCGCGACCGAGCGATGCTGGAAGTNGCGTATGGTAGCGGCCTCAGGGTAACGGAGCTTNTCTCCCTCCGACTTACCGACCTTGAGTTTGAGGAGGGCTTCATTCGGTGCCGCGGGAAAGGCGGCAAGGAGCGGTTAGTACCTCTGGGCNAGGAGGCGCGGCAATGGGTGGAGAGGTACATAGGGCAGGCGCGACCAGTTCATTCGAGGCGCCACAACGAGCCAGCACTCTTTCTTACTCAACAGGGGTCATCCATGACCCGGCAGCGATTTGGGCAGTGTGTAAAACGTTACGCGGCTTCGGCGGGGATAGAGGCCAGCAAGGTAAGTCCGCACGTATTTCGCCATTCGTTTGCGACCCATTTGCTGGAGGGGGACGCGGACCTCCGGGCTGTTCAAGCGATGCTTGGACATGCGCAGATTGCTACCACTGAGATTTATACTCACGTCNACCGAGAACGACTCCGACGGGTTTACGATCGATACCATCCACGGGCATGAGTAGNCAATGAGCCGATTNCTCGACAAATTGNACGCCGAAAAGCGAGACTGGCTGCATCGCTGCGGGCAGATGGCCGTAACAAGAGGCGGACGAGCCTTTCTTGTTGGTGGATCCGTTCGCGATTTGATACTCGGTACGGACCAGGTTGACCTGGACGTTGTCATTGAGGGCGATGGGATGGACGTAGCTCAAGACCTTGCCCGCGGTCTCGGTGGGAACCTGACTCGCCATCATGCTTTCCAGACGGCAGTTGTGACGACTGCTAACGGTTCTCGGATCGACGTTACCACCGCACGANGCGAAGAATACAAGCGGCCAGGACAGTTGCCACAAATTGTTCCGGGTGACCTTGAAAGTGATCTTGCGCGGCGTGACTTCACCATCAACACGATGGCGATATCTCTCTCAGAGTCTGATTTTGGCGCCNTCATAGACCCTCATGATGGCCGTTTGGATTTGGAGGCTGGGTGCATTCGAGCAATGCACCCACGTTCGTTTGCCGACGATCCGACACGCGTGTTGCGAGCATTGCGCTTTTCCTTGCGGTATGGCTACAGGATTGAGGACAAGAGTGAGGAGTGGATGAATGAGGCTATTACTGGGGGTTACCTGGACACTGTGTCTGGTGAAAGGGTTTGNAAGGAACTGCGACTTATGTTTACAGAATCGCCGACCCAGGGCCCGTGTCGACTTGAAGTCGCAGGAGTATTGCCAGCNGTGNACCCTGGCCTGCGGTTTCATCGCGAGGTTTTAAATGGACTTCAAGATCTAATTGAGTGGGGGCAGGAAGCCAAAGGTGGGGCGTCCCTAGCCGCTAAACCCGAGGGTTGGTTGATGGTCTTGGGTTGCTGTGCAATGGGTTTGTCATCGCAAGAACGCTGGAATCTTGCAAGGCAGCTACGTCTGAGTCGAGAGGAACGGGCCCCACTGATTGATTCTGGCGTGCCCTGGTGCCAGGCGACCAGTCTTCTTTTAGGTGCGTCTTCTCAGCCACCGAATAGCATGGTCGAGCGTGCATTACGGGAGATAGATCGGGGAGCTCTTCTCGTCGGTGCTGCGATAGCCGGTGTTGACAGTGCTGAGGCTGAAATGGTGCGAATTTACCTTGACCAGCTACACGATGTGGCGGCTGAGCTGGACGGGTTGGAACTAAAAAAACTGGGTGTTCCTCAGGGGCCGCTAGTGGGAGAAATCCTAGAACGATTACGTACTGCGAAACTAGACGGCAAGGCACCGAANGNCTCGATTGAGCGGCGNCTTGTGAAGTCATGGTTNGCTGAGAACCAGCTCTGAGATAGGGTTTCAGGGGATTCNCTCAATTGACTGCCTGNTAGGCGCGTGTTAACTTTCGGGGCGCTTTCCTTTCCGCGCGGACGTTCTTTAGCGCANATTCTTTCCCTTTTTCTACCTATTGGATTATGGCAAATCAGGAATCANATGTTCTTACCGCCGAGTCGGTTACTGAGGGCCATCCGGACAAGATCGCTGACCAGATTTCGGACGCCGTTCTAGACGCTGTTATGTCGGTTGATCCGATGGGTCGTGTCGCTTGTGAAACCATGGTGACCACTGGTTTAGTCGTGGTTGCGGGAGAGATCACCACCGACGCAGTTCTCGATGTGCCCAGTATTGTTAGGGAAGTCGTCAGAGATATCGGCTATACGCGTGCAAAGTTCGGCTTCGACAGCGAGACTTGTGCGATCATGGTCACTCTAGACGGACAGTCGCCCGACATTGCCCAGGGAGTAGATCCCGGTGGTGCTGGCGACCAGGGTTTGATGTACGGCTACGCTAGCGTCGAGACGCCTGAGCTCATGCCCCTTCCAATCATGCTTTCTCACAGNCTTGCTCGCCAACTTTCCCAGATCCGCAAGGATGGGGTGGTTGATTACTTACGACCAGACGGCAAGTCGCAGGTAACAATCGAATACGAAGGGCATAAGCCGAAGTCGATCAATACTGTAGTAATTTCCACCCAGCACGGACCGCAAGTGAGCGAGGCTGATCTGCATAGGGACATCGAAGAGCATGTGATCAAACCCATACTCGCCGATACAGGGACTCCGCCGTCCAGTGACATTGTGTATCACATCAATCCGACGGGTCGTTTCGTTACCGGCGGGCCACAGGGTGATTGCGGTTTGACGGGCCGTAAGATCATCGTCGATACGTACGGTGGTGTTGGGGGACATGGTGGCGGAGCTTTTTCAGGNAAAGACTGTACTAAGGTTGATCGAACTGCTTGCTATATGGCGCGTCACGTAGCAAAAAACCTTGTCGCGGCAGGTGCAGCGGAGCAGCTTACCCTGCAAGTTGCTTACGCTATAGGTGTGCCCGAACCGGTCTCTGTCATGGTTAATACCCATGCAACCGGCCGGACCAGCGAAGAAATAATTATTGAGATTGTGCGCGATAGTTTCGACATGACTCCCAAGGCGATGATTGAGTACTTAGATTTGAGGCGCCCGATCTATCGTCAGACTGCGGCATATGGCCATTTTGGTCGTGAGGAGCCAGGATTCACTTGGGAAGAATTGCGCAACGTCACTCAGTTAAACAGTGATCTTGGCCTGGCCCCATCCGACATGCCTACAGCGGTGCCCGGCTAAACTTGCGTCATCAGGCTACGTTCGTAGCCCCGCCGTAATGAATCCGGCGAGCGCGAGGAATATGGCGTGGGGCGCCCAGGCGGCGAGCATAGCCGGCAGGATCTCCGCTGACCCGATGGCGCGAAAGAAAACGAACGTCAGCCAGAAAAGCATTGTTAGAGCAAGCGCNATAGCGATTCCCGACAGGGTCCCTTGCTTGCCCATTCGAAAACCAAGAGGGATCCCGACAGTTGCCAAGACAAAGACGATGGCCGGAAAAGCGAACTTCTGTTGAAGATCAATTT
The DNA here is from genome assembly GCA_002722645.1 of Acidobacteriota bacterium. GTDB lineage: Bacteria > Acidobacteriota > UBA890 > UBA890 > UBA890 > UBA890. Next base: position 38,825 of record PBML01000003.1, on the reverse strand, counting down.
TATATTTACCTGCATCGAAACCACGTGCTTCAAGGTTTGCGATGTGTCGGCGCAGTTCGTTGGCGCTCATCTGTTCAGGTAGACGTCGTTCAATGTCGAAATACTCCGGCCCTTCCTCGATTGGGAGCACGCTACTCTCTGTCCTTAATAGCTCGGGNGATGACACTTTGTTCTGATGGTCGTAGATGTAATCTCGGCGCCAGTGATCGGTTCCGATCCATTGGCCATTCTCCCACCGTGCTTGGTTAGCGTAGTCGATGCGAGCGAGCCGCCATTCTTCTTGGTCTAGGTGATACACACGCAAGCCCTGGAATCGCATCTGATGCGGGTCGTAGTCGGCGTAGTTAAAAATGTAGCTGCCTTCGCCGTGAACCCAATGGCCTTGAGTTGGCGTGAAACGCGGATTGCTTCTGGTTAGCTCCAGAAGGACCTTGATCTGTGCCACTCGCTGGTTGGTGTACGGGACAATGTAGTCGGAGATTCCATACTGAATACCGGTGAGGAGGATTACCGGAACTAGCGCTGGTGCTGCAAGACGAAAGACGCTCGTACCCCCAGCCAGAACGGCCACGACTTCATTGTGTTTGCTCATTAAGCTGAAGACNATCAGCACTGCCAGGATGGTGGCTATTGGAATCGTCATTGTGAGGATGAGTGGCAGTTGGAATGCGAGATACTCAAGAATCACCCAGCGACTCGCTCCGGCCGAGTAGACGTCGTCAGCGCGTTCNAAATACTCGCCAGTAAGCCACATCACGACGAGGCCGAGAAGTGCCATCGGGAAAATACGTGCAAATTGAGAAAGGACCAGGCGGTCCAGGATTCGGGGAAAACGCAGGCCTCTAATGTTGGAAACTCCGACTNCCGACGGGATCGAAGCCTTTATCGATTTACGACGAGGGCCNTTTCGAGGACCCCAAGTGTCCCAGGTCTTTAACGCTCTCCCGTAGAGCCAGTCGAGGCACCGGAGCATGCGATCTGATACGCCGAAGTCCTTTTCACGTGCTTTCCGCCGCAGCAAGAATAGAGCGGCCCCACCAACAAGGATGTTAGCCATCCACATCCCGAGCCAGGCTGAGATAACACCTTCCTCTGCAAACTTCTCACCATTTTCAATGAATTGGTAATAGATCGCGATCACGCCGATGGCAACGAGATATCCGGTGGCTTTGGTATGCCGCTTTGTTGANACACCTAGAGGGAGTGCTATGAGTGCCATCACTAAGGAAGCGATAGGGATAGCAAATTTCTTGTGCACCTCAACCTGGTATTTTGCGAACGGCAACCCGGCTTTCTCGAGTTCTCCGATCTTGGCGTTGAGCTCGCCAAGCTGCATCATGCGCTCATCTTTTTGAACAGGTGCGATTGCATCAAAACCTGATTCGTCGCGGAGAAGCTCTCCTTGGGACTCAAAGGTGACCACCGTGAAGTCCTCCTCGGTGTCTCCCCCCAGGTAGGTGTATCCGTTTAAGAGTTCCAGCCAAGCCTCCCTGGTCCCTTCGTCATAATCCAGCTGGGCTGATTTGGCCATTATGACTTGGGGAGTGGACTGGTCNGTTCGCACAAGGAGAAGCTCTTCCCATTGTTGTTCGGGCCCNACGAGATCTTGAACGTACAGTGTGAAGCTGGGGAATCGGGTTTCAAATACCCGAGGGCGTATTTGGCCAGCAATAGTCCGGGAATTGATCAAACGCCACCGTAGTTGAACGATCTCGTTATTGCCCCATGGAAGAACTTGGAGGCTCAGGTACAGGTTCAATAGGGTCGCAGCTGCGCCAACAATGAGCATGGGGGAAGCAAGCTGGTAGAGGCTGACACCTCCACTTCGCATGGCAATAATCTCAGCATCTGCAGAAAGGCGTCCGAAGGCTACAAGTCCACCGACAAGTACGGCCATTGGAACTGTCAAGACGACTATTTGCGGCACGCTGTACAGGAAGATCCGACTGACATCAGCAATTCCAACTCCATCCCGGAAAATGAGCTCTGCCAGAGNTAATAAGTAGTTCATCAAAAGAATGAACGTGAAAAGCCCGAAACCCATCAGCGTTGGTCCCGCGAGCTCACGAAGTACGTAAACAACCAATGTTGGAGAGGGGAAACGGAACGACCGCAATCTCCCAGGTGACTGGGGCCTAACTGGCTTCATCGTGGAGCTCCGTAGTACTGGGCCAATCGTTGTGGACTTACGCCCACATAGTAAAGAGCACGCAATACCCACATGCGAAGAACTGTCCGGTAGGCNCCCTGAATCTCCCATCGCCGCGACGAAGTCAGTATTGGTGGGTGGAGTTGGCAGACACGGCCAACACGCTGAAGTCGGAGACTCATGTCGACATCCTCGAATATAGGCTGTTCAGTGAACCCAGCGAGCTCGTCGAAGGCAGCACGGGTCACGAACATCCCTTGATCGCCTGTGGAAACACCGGCTAGTCGGCTCCGCAGTGTGATCATGAAGCCTACTATCCGGAACAGTGCCCGAGAAGTGTCAAGTTGCAGTTCAAAGCTTCCGCCTACGAACCCGTTTTCGATTGAGCGGCGAATGTTATTTAGGCAACCACGGGGCAATAAACTGTCAGCATGATGAAAGAGAAGGACGTCTCCACTTGCGATAGCCGCACCGGCATTCATCTGGATAGCACGACCAGCGGGGGCTTCGAAGCAACGATAACCAGCCTTGCGCATTAAAGTGATCGAGCCATCAGTACTGCCTCCATCAACAAAAATTATCTCCGCCGCCAGGCCCTGTAGGTTGTCAAGCAATCGAGGCAGAATATTGGCTTCGTCAAGGATTGGGATGATGATGCTTACTCGCATGTCAAGAAGGTCTTTCTGGAGCTTGGTANACCCTATCACCAGTTTCGTGTATTAAAGACCCGCTGGATTGCGGTTTGATGTGCTGCTGCGCTCGAGAGGGAGTAGTACCATCGGTTTGTTATGTTCTATGTCACAGTACTTGGAAGCGGCGCTTCGCTGCCCACGCTTAGGCGTGCCACGACTTGCGTCGCCGTCCAGCGCGAAGGAGACATCTTTCTCTTTGATTGTGGAGAAGGAACTCAATTGCAATGGGTCAAGGCAGGGTTGCGGTCTGGCAAGCTACGCGCGATCTTCATTTCTCACACCCATGGCGATCATGTCAACGGCCTAGTCGGTTTTTTGCAGACACTTGGCCTGCATGGGCGCGAGCAGCCCCTTACCGTTGTTGGGCCTCCCGGCCTGAAAGGGTTACTCGAAGCTGCGCGCGAGCATGTTGGGCTAAGAACTCCCTACGTCTTGAAAGCAATCGAGTCGACCGGAGGACCTGTAATCGAGATGGGGGGGTGTACGGTCTCGTGTCGGGTGCTTGATCATCATCGAGTCACTCTTGGATTCCGTGTCGAAGAGGCGGAGCGACCCGGTCGTTTCAATGTGGAAGCAGCCCTCGAGCTTGGGGTTCCGGAAGGCCCTCTGTTTGGAGCGTTGCAACGTGGTGAACGAGTTGAACTGCCTAATGGCACTGTTGTAGAGGCGTCCCAGGTGTTGGGCCTGCCTAGGCCGGGAAGCGCGCTAGCTTACTGCGTCGACACGCGNCCTTGCGAGGGTGCTTTAACGCTTGCCCACCGTGTTGGTCTTTTGATCTTCGATTCTACATTTAGCGAAGATCTTTCCTTCGAAGCGAGTGAGAAAGGCCATAGCACCGCACGGCAGGCGGCGCAGATNGCCGCGGATGCTGATGCAAATCACCTTCTGCTCATCCATATTTCAGCTCGGTATGTTGATGCTAGTCCGCTGCTTAAAGAAGCGAGGTCACTCTTTCCCCAAGTCGAGGTCGCTCACGATCTCATGGAGATACAGGTCTGATCGATGACGAATACCGAAAGAGATCAACGCCAGATGCATGAATCGTATGTACAAATGACTCAGTTAGTTATGCCAAACGATACGAATCCTTACGGGACACTGTCAGGGGGACGATTGATGCACTGGATAGATGTTGCTGGTGGGGTGTCAGCAACGCGTCACGCCCGCCAGTTGGTCGTTACCGCAGCGATCGACCAGATTGTCTTCCATGCTCCGATTCCCGAAGGTCACATTGTTGTGCTTGAGGCCCTGGTAACTTGTTCCGGGCGCACTTCGATGGAAGTGAAGGTGGATGTGGCCGGGGAGGATCCAGTTACTGGCAAAACTTCACATACGACAACAGCCCGGTTGGTATACGTTGCTGTTAAGAACGGTGTTCCAGTCGAGGTCCCGGATTTGATCCCCTCTACTCCTGATGAAAAGGCCATCTATGAACGCGCGTTGCATCGGCGAGAGCTGCGGACAGCGGCACGAGGNAAGGCTGAGTCTTAGGTCGACAGGATGGGCAGCGAGTTTGTCGCGTTTCGTTCTGTCGACAGGCTCAAACCACAGATAGTGGTCCAGTAGGAGGGTTTACGTGCGGATTGCTGTTCTAATNAAAGCAGTGGTGGAACCTGAGTCGCGGATTGAACTCGGCACTGATGGCGAGGTGCAGCGTGCCAATTTTCGCTACGAGCTAAATGAATACGATCTCTACGCGGTTGAAGAGGGTATTCGAATGGCGGAACTCTATGAGGCTGAGGTAACGGTTGTCAGTGCCGGCCCTGAGGAAGCGGTCCAAAGCCTCCGAAGGGGGCTTGCGATGGGTGCCACTGATGCCATCTTCGTTCCTGTAGAGGAATCTATGGGCGATGCTTTCTTGAGCGCTACAGTCTTGGCGGCCGCACTCAAGCCGATCCAGCCGGACCTTGTCCTGGCAGGTGTCGAGAGCAACGATCTTGGCGGCTCGCAGGTTGGGGTGCTGGTAGCGGAACAGCTAGGTTACGTTGCGGCAACCATGACAATCAGTGTCCAAGTCGGGAACGACGGTGTTCTGAATGTTCGTCGAGAGCTTGAGGGCGGAAACTTTGTTGAAGTGAATCTGCAGATGCCTGCAGTTCTGACCATTCAGACTGGGCTTAATGAGCCTCGTTACCCGAGCCTCAAGGGGATCATGGCCGCTAAACGGAAGGATCTAGTTCGCTTGGAACTCTCCAGCCTTGATTTAAGTGGCTCTCAGCTGGTTGAAACAATTGAGTACTCCTACCCACCACAGCGCGAGAGAGCCCAAATGTTAGAGGGCAGCTCCGAAGCCATCGCTGGCGAACTTGTCTCGCTGCTACGGGAGAAGGAGAAGGTACTATGAGCCGCGAAGTGTGGTGCATTGTCGAACATCGCCGAGGCCAGTTGGACGCTGACTCGTTGCAGTTGTTTGGAGCGGCGCGCAGACTGGATGGCGAGGCGGTTGCTGTAGTTTGCGGTGACGAAGTGGAAGAACTGGCCGAGCGGGTCTCAGGGCAGTGCGACCGGGTCATCAGCTTGAGCAACAGCGCCCTGGCCAGTTTTACTCCAGATGGTTATGCGCAGGCGATTGTTCCTTTGGCATTGGAGCGCCAACCTGCGGCGATTCTCGCATTGCATTCGCACTTCCTTGGTCGTGATTTAGCTCCTGTGCTAGCGAGCAGGATTGGCACGGGCCTGATTAGCGATTGTATTGATGTGGAGTGGAGGACAGGGTTTGTTGGCAAGCGATTGGTTTATCGGCGCAAACTGATCGCGACACAGCGAAGCATAGAACCAGGGGTTCAAGTGGCCACGTGCCAGCGTGGGGCATTTGTAGTTCCAGAATCTACTGGATTAGGCGCCGAAGTGGAGGTGCTCCCCATTGAAATTGACGCTGCTGCGATTCGGTGGGAAGTTGGAGCCTTCGATGAAGCCGAGGTGGTCGCAGGGGATATCACCGAGGCGGACGTGATTGTTGCGGCTGGCCGGGGAGTGGGGAGTAAAGAGAACTTGGACCTGGTTCAGAGGCTGGCCAAAGCGATTGGAGGAACACTGGCAGCATCACGACCCCTAGTTGACCATGGTTGGCTTCCGCGCGGACTCCAAGTAGGGTCGTCCGGCAAGACGGTTCGTCCGCGTTTGTATCTGGCCCTTGGCATATCGGGCGCAATCCAGCACGTGGTTGGAATGCGCGACAGTGACGTCATAGTCGCTATCAATAAGGACCCACGAGCACCGATTTTTGAATATGCAGATTACGGTGTCGTAGCTGACCTGATGGAGATCATCGGGCCGTTAACTGATGAGGTAGAGGCGCTACAAGGTTAGTGTTCTCTCCAGCCAATTTTCGAGTTCCTTTATCGATCTGATCCCCGTGACTTGGTCTGGGCGTTTCTCGTCCAACGTTTCTCCGGCCAGCTGTGCACCCCATCCCGGCGTGCCCGTAAAGGCGCACACTGGCTTCCCTGCTTGCCAAGCATGGGCTATTTCGCTGAGCGTGCCACTTTGGCCGCCAATCGCAACGACCGCATCTGCGGCCAGGACAACTAGAAGATTGCGAGCATAACCAAGCCCGGTGGGGATGGTGATATCGGCGTATGGATTTGCTGCGGCTTTGTCAACGCCTGGAAGAATAGCGACGATGGGAGGGCCAGTACCGTTGGTAACCGAGTGGGCACCGCGGCTCGCGGCTTCCATAACGCCACCAAGTCCGCCACAGACTAATCCCCAGCCGCCCCTTGCAATGGCGATACCCACCTGTTCAGCGACACTGTCCCGTGTGTCGTCAGGTTCGGCGTTACCGATAACTGCAACCATGGAAGTCATAGAAATGAGTCCGGAATCTACAGAAGCAATAGGTGGCAGAACATAGAAGGCGGTGACTAAGAATTCTCAGTTCGTATCTCGAAAATTGGAGGTGGCATCATTGTCATCCAGCAATAGGCTGTTACCTGGCGGCCATCTGCAGCGCTTATAGTGACCGGCGTCCTTTTTGCGTTTTGTATAGATGCTCAAGCTGTCGGACGTCGTCAATATCACGGGGCCCCAGATCCTTCCGCTGACGGACAATCCGTGGGAATCTGAGAGCAAACCCGCTGGCATATCGATTGCTTCGTTGAATTCCTCCGAAGGCAACTTCCAGTATTACCGTCGGTTGAACTTCATGTACGTCACCTGAACGTTTAGACGTGGTTGCCTTGAAGTGTTCAGTTANTGTGCGGATCTCGGGNTGNGTNAGCCCNGTATANGCNTTGCCGATGTCGATNAGNTTTCCGTCTTCGNNGNGAATGGCAAAGGTCATATCGGAGAGCCATCCGGCNCGATTTCCACGCCCATATTGTGCAGCTGTCACGACAACGTCTAGNGTGCCAAGCGGGCGCTTGAGTTTAAGCCATGCACGTCCGCGGGAGCCTGGATGGTATGTGCTCTTTGGATCCTTAAAGATGACCCCTTCCTGCCCAGCCTCGAGGGCTGTTTCAAGCAAGGTGCCGACGGCCTCTGGAGTGGTGGCCAACTCATGTTCAATGCGGCGAANAGCGCCAACGTTGGGGATAGTTCCCAGTACCTGTTTCCGTGAACTGAGTGGTTCGTCTATCAAGTCNTTCCCGGAGGCGCGCAACACGTCGAATGCGTGGTAGACGACTGGAACATCGAGCAACAGTGTTAGGGGAACCTGCCGCCGGCCAAGCCGTTGTTGTAACTCCTCAAAAGCTAAGGGTCCGTCCTGCCAGGCAACGATTTCCCCATCCAAGATCCAATCGTCGTCAAGTATCTCAACCGCGGCGTTTAGCTCGGGGAAAAGGTGTGTAACTTCTTCTAGGCTGCGTGCATATTGCCGACAGCGCCCGCGTGATACATGAAGCTGGGCGCGAATGCCATCTAGTTTGGATTCGGCAATGACCGGTAATTCTAGGTGTTCCAAGATNTCGCTAGTGTTGGCGGCAGGATGGGCCAACATGCAGCGCACGGGACGGAATGGCCGTAGGCGAATGTCCGTCAGTTCGTGATGCCATGCTCTCTCTGCGACTTCTCCGATGTCACCAATAAGCATGTGGGCACGACGCACCTTATCNAGCGGTTCGTCAAAAGCTAGACTGATCGCTTCTTCGACCCTGCCGGCTTGCATGCCTGTACGGAGCGCGCCGACTAGTAGCTTAGTGAGGTACTTGGCTTCCAACGGGTCTGCTGACGCGTACAGTTGTCGCAGGCGCTGAGCACGGCCAACAGGGCTGTAAACACCAAACTTGGCAATCTTCTGGGCAACGTACTTTAGTGTCAGGTTTCCAGAAAGATCATTGGTAGGTGNGCTGGTGGTCTGAAGCAAGATCTGGGCCGCGGTTCCCAGGTCCCCTTTTGTTACNGCTCGTCGTCGTACCGCTGCTGAGGAAAGGCCGCACTGTTCTCCCACCACTTCCGATATGCTCGCGGCCCCGACCTTTGGCGGGGGGGTGCCGTGGGGCAGGGGGGAGCCGGAGAGAAAGCGTGCCGCTAGTGAGACCTCGTCGATGGGGCGAGAAATTAAATAGGCAGCGGCACACTGCACCTTACNCTCGATGCTATCGAGGTGGCTGAGGACCTCACAGGTAAGCGCAAATGCGCGCATGGCGAGAGTTTACCGTGTTGCCCGATTAGGCCCCAGAACTATGGGTGGCCGTCGAAGAGCTCTATTCACCGCTTCCTGTGAGGACAACTGGAGGGTCGATTTGNCCTTCGCGCAGTCTTGAGATCCAGATATCTCGCTGCCGAATAAAATCGGACATCAACTCGTCGGCCAGGGGCGCACCAGCCGGCAGGTTGATTCTTAGCGGGTCNACAAAGGTGCCGCTTTGCTCAAGCTGGTAGTGAAGATGATTGTTGGTTGCTAGCCCGGTTCGCCCCACGTANCCGAGGATNTCGCCCTGTTCTATTGAGCCGCCNACCTNAANCCGGTCTGCAAAGCGAGAGAGGTGAAGATAGTGGCTAGTGTAAGAACCGCCGTGTCTAATCTTGACATGATTCCCCGCCTGTCGAGTACGCCCGACATAAACGATGGTGCCCGCGGCGGTCGCATGCACTGGCGTACCCGCAGGAGCCACGTAGTCAATACCCCGATGGGGTCTGGCAATGTTGAGGATCGGATGTATTCGGCGGTGCGAGAAACCTGAAGAAATGCTCGTAAAGTTAACTGGCGATCGAAGAAAGGCACGTTGGAGTGATTGCCCAGCAGGTGTGAAATAAGCTGTCGCAACTCCCGGACGCTGGTACCTGACAGCTCTATAAATACGACCATCGATATTCAGTTCGGCCGAAAGCACGTCGCCGAAACCAGCAAATGTGCCTTCAAGGAAACGTTGTTCGACGACTAAATCGATACTGTCATTTACACGCAGGTCCGCTGAAAAATCAATGTCCCAGGCAAAGATTTCGGCGAGTTGGTGAGCTAGCCGGATGGCCCCCGCTCGATCCATTGAGGTTGTCTCAAGGGCNCCTTCAAGGCTACCGAGGATCTTGGCATGAATGAACCGCGGGCGAATGTTGTAAGGAATGGTTATCTCGATGGNACGCCAACCATGAGTTCCCTNGGCTATGAAAANTGCNTGCTGCTCGTCGGGCTGGTAGCGAAACAGCAGCAATTCNTCATCTGGGGTGAAGTAGATCTTGTACGGCCGACCCGACCGTATACGCTGGACCTCAAAATCCGGTTCAACGGCATGAACCACTTGGTGAATCAAACTCCCGGGAATCCCCGNGNGGTTCAAAACGTTGCCGAAGGTGTCTCCGGAGATGAAGACGCCCTCAACAACACGTGAGGCANCCGCTGCAAGGTTAAGTGGCCAAGCTTCTGGCAGAACTGGTACAAGCCGAGGAGCCGTGGCCCCAANCCCNGAAGGATGNGCGGCGGAGTGTTCCGGGAGAGNAATTGGGCGAGCGATCAATAGTGCAAGCGTCGAGCCTGCTAGGACCGCGAGTCCTCCAAGTAATTTCCAGGGCGTCGAACGCATAGCAAGAGAACGCTAGTTATTGCTCGCAAGGTTGGCGTGGGTGGCAGGCGGAAATGCCTGATCGCCGGACTTTATCCCGGCCCAGTAACGCATGCAACATTAATCCTGTTTTNCCAATGGCANTTAAGACGGAAGCTTGCAAGGCAGGCCGGGGGGTTGCTATAAATAGTTTCGNCCTTGGGATTTATGTGGAGATTTATATGTTTGTGGGATGGAGCCGTGCCCGTTTAGCGAGCGTCTTGATAATAACCTTGTCCTTGTGGGCCTCGCCGNTGATGGCACAGCAAGTATCGACAGGTGTGCTTGATCCGANCACTCTGGGNCTGAATGATCTGTCGCCTGGTTTCCTTGGACTTTACAGGAAAGTAATGGAGATCGAAGAACGGATCGGAGTTCACNCAGAGACCTATGGACTTGACTATGATCTTGCCCGAGCGGTCTGTTTGTACGAGTCGGGCGGAAACGCTGCCCTTACCTCAGGGGCGGGCGCCGAAGGTTATTTCCAAGTCATGCCGGCGACGCAAAGAGCTCTCGGTGTGAATGACAATATCGAGGCNGGCATCAAGTACCTGGCTCAACTTGTCGCACGTTTTGACCGCGAGGACTATGCGCTCGCTGGGTATAACGGCGGCCCCGGTACAGTAGGCCGAAGTCGTCCGATGCGCCTAGAATCCCTCCAATACGTAATCGGGGTTGGTCACTACCGGATGGTGCTCAAACTTTATGAAGAGCCNATTCGACGCCATGCCAGTAGCTTGCTGCTTGAGATGGCCCGCGAGGATGACGATTGGTGGACGGTATCGCGTCGGCTTGGGATCCCTCTTGNTCAATTGCGGCTCTACAACCCTTATATTGGTATTCGAAAGCTTGTTCCGGGGCATTTAATCGCTTACCCAAAGGCGCCACGTACCGACCTTTACCAGGTACACGACGANGCTATCCATTATCGGAGCCGTATAGGGGACAATTATTTCACCNTTGGATTCGCGTTTGATGTGGCGTTGGATGCACTGCGCGAGGAGAANAAGATCTGGCATCTGCAGGCATTGCCACCAGGAATGGAATTGCGTCTCCCTCTACAATGGGAAACAAAAGCGGATCAATATNATGANGAACCGCCTGAACAGCCCGAGCAAACCCAACACNCCGTTGNAGATGGNGAGTCGATAGATGATCTCATCGCTATGTTCGAGACTTCCGCCTGGCGAGTTATTCGAGATAACCAACTTTGGGACGAACAACTGCCGGAACCGGGAACCGTTCTCAACATCGTATTGGAGCCACCTGAGCCGCAGTTTGCTGCCCACACCGTTCGGCGGGGCGAGAATCTGACAATCATCGCTAATCGTTATGGCACGCAGATTCGCGCTATCCAAGACGCCAACAACATGGGCAATCGCACAATGATCCGGGTAGGGGAGAAGCTACTGGTGCCTACGCGGCATTGAACTGCGCCCTCGGACCGGCTCTCTATATTGGCNGACCATTATCTCCTATGGAAAGCAGCTATCGGATGATGAGGATGTTTTCGTTTATTGGGCTTAGATATTCAACGCCAAGGTTTGTAACAATGGCATTGTCTTCGAAATTGATTCCTATTCGCCTGTTCCACTCGGGCACCCATGTATTCAGCTCAAACTCCAGTGAAAAAATATAGTTTGGTTGCACCATGATATTTGCGGTCGTTGATCGCCAGGCCGCCATCGATGGACCTGCCGTAGCATCCCCCACACTGGTATTTCCAGTCGCATGGAAGTCGATCGAAAATCCAGACCTCCTGTCATCACCTAGNGCCNTCACCAGATCTCGATATTGTGAAGTTCTGTCGTCCGAAGGAGTATGGACGTAATCGGCTGCTTCCAGNGCGGCGACAATCGCTTCCAAAGATTCCCCTGCTGTCCTGCCCACCTTGAATGTTTTCCGTAGAATCTCCCGCGCCGTCATCCCGCGTGCCCAGGCAAGTTTGAGCCCCGCTGGAAGNTCTTTCTCTCCGTCCCGGAGAATATAGGCATTCCTCTTGATGTCTGTGCCGAAGTTCAAATACCCGATGCCCATATCCCACGAAATGAACGCACCCGGCTGATAGACACCATTGGTCGCTCCGTTTGGCCGGTAGGGGAGGAACAGCGTTGCTGCTTGGTAGGATGGCCCAATCCCTTGCGCCAGGAGCTGATCTGCGGCCCACCATCCAATCTCTTCGGGGGTTGTGATTCCCGGCTCGATCCGAAGAAGGGCTGCTTCCATGATTTGTCGTTGAATCTCGAGCGCATTGGCAAACGCTACAATCTCCGATTGAACTCTTCGAACTCTGAAATCGGTAATCACNTTTTCGGCGGAAATAATCCTCTTTGAATATTTCTCCCCCAATGCGTCGGTCATGCTCAAATACGCTGTGTGTGATAGGCCATTTGCGATGGGAAGCGAAGTCGACATGTTGACAGCGATAACACGAGGATCGCGTTCCTCTACGAGCCGACGCAACTGGTCACCCGACCCAGAAATGTCGTAGAGACCTTCNTCGTCCTCGCCGCCCAGTATGATTCTTTCGATCCTGTAGCCGCCCCGGTCTGTGAATATGTAGTAACCGATGGGGTCCCAGGCCCGAAATTCAAACCATCCGCCAAGATCCAGGGCCAGAGGATCCTTGTTNGCACTCTGNACGACATGGATCCACATATCAACATTGTTGTCTCGCATTGCACCTGGAAGGATCAGGTCCATTTTTTCCCGGCGTATAAGGCGCATGGTTTCATAGGCCTGTTTGGAGCTCTGGGCAGAGGAATCCAGGCCGAAAGCAACAAAAAGGAAAACCCAAATCAAGGCCAGCATTTGTTTGCTGTTCACGGTGGATCTCCTTCGAAGTAATCAGAACCTGAGCGGTTATTGTTGATCAAGGATATNAACGTTGCGGAAAACCGTAGTACGTTACGTAGGGATGGGCAAAGACATCGGAACNNGCCAGTTGTTTCATCTCAGTTTCAGGATAACGATTATTATGGAAAGTTTTAAGAGGAGATGCAGGGAACGTTCCTTTCCTAGGANTGTGNCACACAAACGGCGGGTGTCCTCAGTTACTAGCGTTCTCCTGATCTGCTTTAGTGTGTCCGGGTGTTTTCCATTTGCTGATAAACCATATGTACCCATCATGCCAGGGGGGATTCAGGTTGATGGAAATGACTCGCAAGTTTGGATGGATGCGCTACTAGCCCAAGGCCTCGATGCTATCCAGATGACGATCTACGCGCGACAGCAGGCCTGGAATTCCCCTGACTTGATATTCCACNAAAATGGAGACGGCTTGATTGCCAACATTCGAATGGCCAAGGACGCGGGACTTAGCGTGACCCTAGTGTTACGTGTCGCGCTTGAGCAAGGCGATATTTCGAACCGTCACCATTGGCATGGAACTATTTGGCCTGAGGAGGGAGATATCGCAAACTGGTTTCGGAATTATGGCGACTTTGCTCTTTGGGCCGCTGGAATCGCTTCCTCNGAAAATGTTGATCTTTTNGTAATCGGAAGTGAACTCAACTCGCTGACCTCTACGGTAGCAGTAGACAAACTGCCGGAGTTGTATCGCTATTTCCTGAGCCCCGAACGTACTAGCAGCGTAAGAGAATCGTTAGTCCGGTGTGCTGCCGAGATACCTGCAGAAGATATAGGACCGGATCTCCAGTTCCTTGATGGTGGAAACTACGGGACTCTGGATGAATATCTCCGAGCACAGGAATTCTCCGATCGAGCNTGGACCCAATACGTCACTGGAGCGTCGGAAATGGAGAGTGTGAACATTGACCACCTCAACAAGCGACGTGCGACGTACGAGAAATACTGGCGTGAGCTTATTGTAAATATCCGTGATGTGTACGTTGGGCCTATGAGCTACGCGGCGAATTTCGACCAGTTCCAAGAGGTGGGNTTTTGGGATGCGCTGGATGTCGTTGGAGTCAACGCCTACTTTCCTTTGAGCCTCCGAGGACAANCCGGCCAACGACTCGAAGAAGCCATGACAGCAAGTTGGTTACGCGTGACAAGTNAACTTAATNACCTGGCAACTCATTCCGGCGGCCCTGGAGGTGTCCTGCCAGTTATGTTTTTTGAACTCGGNTGGACAANNAAAGCTGCCAGCACTGTCCGACCCTTTTCATATCAACGCGTCGAGGTGCTGGAGACCGTCCCTCCAAGCGGGCCTNGCGCCGCCCCTGTGTTGACGTGCGTACATTGGGCGACTGCTCCGGAGGNCCCTTTTGAACGGGTNCGTGCGCTGGAGGCGCTGGTGCGGGTCGTAGAGCAAGGCGCCTTCCCTACCCTGAGAGGATTCACTCTTTGGAAGCTCACTACCAATCCCAAACACCGCAACCTAGAACCGTTCGCGGTNGTGATTCCATCGGNCTCAGGTCCGATATCGGACAACGACGAGATCGACATTGCAGATCGTGCCTACCTGCACAGTGCNGCTCGGCTTGCGGAACTGTTGCGATTGTCGGCAAGCGCGGGTCGCTGAGCGTATAATCAGCATGGAATTTGACCCCAAACACTCNCAAGGAAGAATGACTGGTCGTATGGANAACGGAATGCATTCGAAACAAAGTGCGGATTCCATCCCCCGCTTATCAAAATTTCGTGTCGCATTATTTATCACCATGGTTGGGCTTGTCTTTGCAGCATCCAGTTCCCTGCGTGCTGACCAAGAGCAGGACACTGAACTNCTTGAGCGCGGCCGCATTGTCTATTCAGAGCAATGTGCATCGTGCCACGGGCAAGAAGGGAAAGGCGATGGTACAGCGGCTCGCTTCCTTGATCCGAAACCACGCGACTTCACATCAGCAGAGTGGAAATATGCAGGTGGCGGGACCGTGGAAGAAATTGCAGGCGTGATCATAGAGGGAATTGACGATAGCGCTATGACGCCGTTCTCTGACGTTCTCTCTGAAGAGCAGATCAAAGCGGTAGCTGCTTATGTGGTGAGCGTCCTAGTTGCCGGGGGGGCACACTAGTCGTTGATGCCACACGTTGAAATAGGGCCTTGACAGGCTCCCTTTCTCCTGCCAACAATATAGGTGGTTAGCGCGCCTCCGAACTTTCTTGCGCTTCGCCGGGCCTTCGTTAGATTCCTAAGGCTGGCAATCTTTGTGCCCCATGCACCACTCCACTCTATGTCCTTCCCTGACCCAGGGTATTTCCTATGAATGAGCAGCGCAGGCGTCGTCCACGTCGCCGTCGTGGTCGCCGTGGTGGTCCGCGAGGCAACAAGGATCAGCGTCAGAATCGCGGACCGGAGATGATGGTTGATGAGGAAGCAAATGCGATCCTCAAAACTCTCCATTCCGTATCCGAACTCGTGGAATTGCGCCCTGCTGAGCTTCTGGGCATTGCTGAGGAAGTCGGATTAGCTGAAGCGGCCACTGAGCTAACTCCGCAGGACCTGATATTCGAGATACTTAAGGTCCAGGCTATAGATAACGGCTTTCTCTACACAGAAGGTGTCGTGGAAGTGCTTCCTGACGGATACGGCTTCCTGAGGGCCTCGGAGTTCTCGTATTTACCTGGCCCCGAGGATGTTTACATGTCGCCGTCACAGATCCGCAAATTTGGGTTGCTGACTGGGGACACCGTTTCGGGCACGATCCGGAAACCAAAAAGTGGAGAGAAATATTTCGCCATGGTTCGGGTCGATGCTGTCAACTTTGATCCGCCCGATATGGCTCATCAGCGGAAACGGTTCAGGAAACTGACGCCGCTTCATCCAGAAAACCGGATCCGTTTAGAGCATGGTAAGGAGAACGTTGCAGCGCGTGTTCTTGACTTGCTCTCCCCGCAGGGGTTCGGCCAACGAGCGATCATCGTTTCGCCACCCCGCGCCGGCAAAACTCTGTTGCTCCAGACTATCGCACGGTCGCTTGAAGCTAACCATCCAGAAGCGTACGTCATCGTTTTGCTTATTGACGAGCGCCCCGAAGAAGTCACGGACATGCAGCGCACTGTAGCTGGAGAAGTCGTAGCTTCAACTTTTGACGAGCCGGCTACGCGCCATGTGGCGGTCGGTGAGATCGTCATGGAAAAAGCGCGGCGACTTGTTGAGCACGGTATTGATGTGGTGATTCTGCTAGATTCGCTAACTCGTCTTGCGCGGGCTCATAATACCGTTACACCGACATCGGGTCGTGTCTTGACTGGAGGGGTGGATGCCAACGCGTTAGAGAAACCGAAGAAGTTCTTCGGTTCGGCACGAAACATCGAAGAAGGTGGAAGTTTGACAATCATCGCCACCGCTCTCATTGAGACTGGTAGCCGCATGGATGAGGTTATCTTTGAGGAGTTCAAGGGAACTGGGAATTCTGAAATCGTCCTTGAACGAAGGCTTGCCGACAAACGCATCTTTCCAGCTATTGCGATCAACCGCTCAGGTACTAGGAAAGAAGAATTGCTGCTTGACGAGACTGAGTTGCAGCGTGTCTGGATGCTGCGCAAGGCGCTAGCCAATGTCCCATCCGACGAAGCCATGGAATTGCTGATCAAGCGCATTGGCCAAACGGAAAATAATGAGGAATTCCTCACCACGCTCAGTGAGACAGGCGTCAAGTAGAAACCGAGGCCCTAATGGCTTGGATCCGCGAAATACTTCCGGAGAATGCCGACGATGACCTCGCCGAAGTTTACGGCAGGGTTGCTGAGCCTGATGGCACCGTTGATAACATCCTTCGAGTTCACAGCCTTCATCCGAAGCTTTTAGCAGNCCACTTCGAACTCTACATAACGGCAATGAAGGGGAGTTCGCCGTTGTCTCGGGCTCAGCGAGAGATGATCGCTGTGGTTGTTTCTACGCTTAACGAATGTCANTACTGACTGACTCATCACGCGGAGGGTCTCCGCCGAGTGACCAATAATGATGTATTAGTGGACGCAATATCACGTGATTATCGTGAAGCAGGCTTAGATGGTGCGGATCGGGCGATGCTTGATTTTGCAGCGAAGCTGACGCTTACCCCACAAGGCATGGAAGCGGCAGACATCGAAGACCTGCGGCTACATGGATTCGATGATTTAGCTATCCACGATATCGTGGTAGTGACTTCCTACTACGCCTTTGTCAACCGCGTTGCTGATGGCTTAGGTGTCGAACTGGAGACGCGTTAAGTGGGAGGAGGGCNTTCTACTCTTCCTCCCCTGCCCATCTTTGCCGCACATGTGATTTAGTGTCGTCGGAGTGCCCCGGAAAACGCTATGGCGAGTTAGTTAGCGGTGGGCGATTCGACTGTGAAGGGAAGCCGAGAGATTACCGTGGCCTGGGCCTTGGGCCGGCTGGCGCCATGCGAGTGGAAGAGGTCAAGGTAGAGTTGCAAATCTGAAACCACGCGCAACCCCTCAACACGGTGCATACCGAAAAAAGCTGCAAATTTATATGTTGGTGCGACGAGGAAGCAGTTCGCGTCGTAGCCTGCGGGCTTGAGCTTCAAGGCCTTGGACCACATCTCGAGAGCTCGATCTCTGTCATGGGACAAGTCCGGTAGATATAGGTGAAGCTGTTTGGCCTTTGACTGGCCCCTTAAAGTGGCCACTGCAGCATCAAGNGTCAGAGCGTAGCGTTCGAACAAAGGGGGCCCAAGGGTACGGAGCTGCTGGAGCGTTTCTCCAGGTTGGGAATTCTGCATGCGGAACGGAAAGACGGAGTTATGCTCGAACGTATACTGTTGCAACCAATCACCAACTAGTCGGGGCGGGTCTATGATCCGTGTGCCCCCGCCACGCTTGCGTTCGACATAGCCTTTTAAATGTAACTGCTGCAAAATCTGTGAAACCCACCCCAAGCTCATGCCACCTCGATCTGCAATTTCACGGGTAGTGACCAATTCTCCCGGGTTCTCAAGTAGGATCCGGAGTGGGATAGTGGCCTTATCATTAAATAGCGTTCGTGGCCGCTTCCGGCTGGCAAACCTGTTCCGATTTCCATAGATCTGCACCACGACACTGTTAAACCGAAGATATGCGTTCCCACAGCAATCGATATAGCCGACTCCAGCTTCTCGGCAGACCTTTACTCCACTAGCGCCCATATGTGGGACCACGAAACCAGCCCAAGTGTCCCCACGGCGGGCTAGTTCGCGTAGTCGTGGCAGCAAGCCGCGGACCAACCGTGGCTCGCCAGAGGCTAAGGGCAAGAGCAACAGGCGCTGCACCGGCCCGTGGCCCTGAAGATCGACCTGAAGGAGGTTTTCATCCTGGGCAGATAGGTGGACTTGCGTCTGCGTGACAAGAAGTTCTGGGATTANCTTTCGCCAGTTCTTCAGGACGTAGGATCGAACGTCAAAGGCTGTACGGAGCAGTTTCACGAATGGGGGAACCTATTGAAGTCTCGGGATAATCTCCCGACGTACTTGATAGGTGATGACTTCAGCGGCGCGGTCGTAGCTAAGACTGCCCTGTTGCTTCACCGGGATGGTCTGGTTGGGTTCCACGCTGATAATGACAAAGTCTTGCGGATTATTTTGCTCATCTCGATTGATCGGTGAGTCGTCATCGTCAAGCAGATCAAAAATTATGCGTAGGCGGATGGGCTGATTTGTGTTGTTGAGTACGTCAACATTCCACTCATAAGTCGCCAAATCCTCAACAATTTCTAGCCACGCCATATCTGGATTGTCGAGGCTTATCGGCTCGGTTTGAGTATGGGCGAAGCTTTGCACTGCTGGTGCCAGAAGAATCAAGCTGGCTGTGATCAGAATGAAAATATTGGGGTGAGCGATGCGCACTGAAAATCCCTGTATGCGTTGTTTGCACGTAGCAAGAAGTCGGCCCAGGTAAAGGTATGCTAGCAATTCCACCAGAACGGTCAAAGGAACTTAATCGGTTAACCAGGGTTCCCCCAACGGCTCGTTATCATCCCATATCGGATCAACATTCGGGTCAAAGTCTTGAGAGGCTCCGCCGTTCGGGTTGGTCGCTCCATTTGGTTCCTCCTCGAGGTGCCAAGTCTCGTACAATGTTTCGGGAAGCTCTTGTAAAAACCTCGAAGGCTGTTGCACAACAGATGCTCCATAGCCACCAGCGCGAATAATTGGGTAACTCAGGTAGAGTTCCTCCCGGCTTCGAGTCGTGGCAACGTAGAAGATACGTCGTTCTTCCTCTTCCCCGCCTGGTTCATCAAGAGAGCGCTGGCTCGGAAAGAATCCTTCTAGCAGGCAAATGATAAAAACGCTGTGCCACTCGAGTCCTTTAGCTTGGTGGACAGTCGACAGGACAATGGGGGGCTCGTCGTCGGTTTGGCGATTACTTCCCACTTCTTGCCCGTAGAGCTCGCCAAGCAGCAGAAGTTCTTCTAGTAGCTTATTTAATGAGTCGTATTGGCCAGCGAAGATGGCTAACTGCTGCAGGTCTTCAATTCGCGATTCTGAATTGTCGAATTTCGCAAGAACGTATTCTCTGTAACCCGAGTCCAGAACAATGCTGATTGCGGTCTCGGGATCTTCTCGGAAAGCGTGGATTTCGCGTATCGTCTTAACGAACTCAGGCCAGCAGGCACGAGCCTTAGAGGGAAGCAGCCCGGCGATGTCCATGTTTTCAAATGTACCGACCAGAGCGTCGCCCTCAGAGGTCTGCGGGGTAACCGCGTTCCAGATGCGGTTTGCTGTTACGTTACCGATGCCCGGTTGCAACAAGAGAACCCTTCTGAACGCCACTTCATCCCGAGGGTTCTCTACTAGCCGCAGGTGGGCGACCAGGTCCTTGATATGAGCCTGCTGAAAGAAACGCAGCCCTCCACGAACTTCGTAGGGAATATCGTAACGAAGCAGTGTGGTTTCAACGGATAGACGGTGAGAGTGAGCACGGTAAAGAACGGCAATATCAGAAAGGGCAACACCTTCGTCACGTAATTGCAGGATACGTTCCGCAACGAACTCGGCTTCCTGTTCTGGACAGCTGCAGGGAATAAGCGCTGGAAGCATTCCGTCCGCGCGTTCCGCACGAAGAACCTTCTTGTGCTGCTCCTTGTTGTGTTCGATGCTGGCATTAGTCAGATGGAGAATCTGCGGGGTACTGCGGTAATTAGTCTCAAGCCGAAACACTTCAGTGGTTTTGTTGCGCTTTGGAAACTGCAATATGTTGTCGTAGTTTGCGCCCCGGAAAGCGTAAATGCTCTGAGAGTCGTCACCGACGACCATCAAGTTAACTCCCTTCTTGGCCCCCGCCATAATTTCGACGATTTCTGCTTGGACAATGTTGGTGTCCTGATACTCGTCGACAAGGATGTGGTCGAATTGTTCCCGGTAACGATCTCGAATTTGCTTGTTATCTTTTAAGACCTCCAGCCAACGCTGTAAAAGGTCGTCGTAGTCCATTGCGTTGGCAGCCTGCTTCCGTGAAGCGTAACGGTCAGAAATTTTCCGGACGGTTTCCAACCATTCAATGAATTGGATGTAGCGCTCGCTGAGCAGTTCCTCGAGCGGTTGGCGTGTATTTGCCTGTAATGAAAATATCCCCGCCAGAACTTTGGCTGATGGAAACCGACGTTGTTTCACTGGGACATCTAGATCGGTGATACATAGTTTGAGCAAATCGCGTTGGTCACGTTCGTCAAGTATGGAGAAACTGTCGGTGTAACCAAGTAGACCAGCATGGCGTCGCAACATACGAGCGCAAACTGAGTGAAAGGTCCCACCCCACAGGCGGTGACGGGACAGGCCCGTGAGCTGCTCAACCCGTCCGAGCATCTCTCGTGCCGCCTTATTGGTGAACGTGACCAGAAGTATTCCCGCAGGCGGAACTCCTCGTTCAAGGAGATGGGCGACCCGGTAGGTGAGCGTCCGGGTTTTACCTGATCCGGCACCTGCGATGACTATCTTTGGCCCAGACCCACAGGTAACGACAGCGAGTTGCTGTTCGTTGAGATCCGTTTCGTAATCGATCTCAAGGGTGGAGGTTCCCCTCCCGGGAAGGACAAAGCGACGCATCATCCGCTGAAACTTAACACACTGAAGATCTGAGTTTACGCTGGGGGAATAGCGCGCGGATCGTGCACCTGGACGGCCAACACTAACGAGCCGGAACCGGCAGAGCGGTATCCATGATCGCCCAGAGCGGACCCGCAATTTGCAAAATGCGAATCCGCTCCCATACCGCCCCTAAAGAAAGTGACAGAGGGCCTGAGGGCATCGGGGAGGATCGAAGTGTTACCGCTGAGATATTAAACAAGCTTGCTAGTTCGTCGAAGATCGTTCGAGTGGGCGGGAAGATACGCAGGGCTGTCCGCTGACCCGGTTCAATACCCGCGTCAGCTCTTGCCGCGACTAATGCCTCCCGCAAGCCGCCGATGTCGTCCACAAGATTGTGGTCGAGGGCCTGCTCGCCAGTCCACACTCTGCCTTGCGCCACCGAGTCAACGGCATTGCGATCCATGTTACGTCCCTCAGAAACTACATCGAGGAACTCTTCGTATATATCTGTGACATTGCGTGTCAGGATATCTATCTGGTCGGGCCGTAATGGACCTGTCGTGCTCATAAGATCAGCGTTCTTTCCCCGCTTAATAATCTCTTGGTTAATCCCCAATAGTGCGTAGGTACCCTCTAGGTCGGGGCGCGCCATTACAACACCAATCGATCCCGTGTATGTGGCACGGTTGGCGAATACACGGGTTGCCTTACTGGCGATCCAATACCCCCCCGACGCGGCAACGTCGGACATGCTTACCACCACAGGTTTCTGTTGTGCCGCCAGTTCAATCGCACGCCCCATGACATCTGCCGCAGTTACCGCCCCTCCCCCGCTGTCGACACGCAGGACAATAGCCTTAACAGACGGATCCTCAGAAGCCTCACGAATATAACGCTCGATCGTTCCGCCAGCAGCGACTTCAGCGCCAAACAAGCCCGTATCGAAGTCTCCCGGAACCATCATGCCACTGATATATATAAGCGCGATGGTACTCTCGGGCGCGAACAATTCAGTCGGTTCAGTATCACGGAGGTAGTCGCGAACGGAGACGTGTAGTGGTGACTCTCCGGCAAACTCAGCGAGTTTCGCTTCGAGCATATCGCGATACCCGAGTTCGTCGATGAACCCTACCGCTTGTGCCCGGCGGGCGGACAGGTAGCCTTCGTCAAATGCCGTAGCGACGGATTCAACCGTCATNCCGCGGTCAGCCGCAACGTCCCCAAGCCACTGGCGATAGAGATTCTCAAGGAGACTGTCCTCCATCTCATANTGGGCGTCGGAAGGNGCCGTGTCGGTGTACGACGCAAAGGCACTCTTGTAGGGGCCGCTGGNAAAAACTTCAAACCGGACACCAATTTTGTCAAAAAAGTCTCGATAGAACGGTTGTTGCACATACATGCCAAGAATCAAACTTCCGGAAGGGATCTGATAGATGATGTTGGCCGCTGAGGCAACATACAAATCAAGGTTCGATGCCAGTTCCAGAAAAGCGACCACTGGTTTGTNGCTCTCCCTGAAATGTTCTACNGCGGCNCGTACTTCCTGNACTTTTCCGTAGCCGCCGGTAAGTGGCCCGATTTCAAGNAGNACNGCATCGANTCTCGTGTCGGNGGCGGCGCGTCGAAGGGCTTNGTCAATCTCGTGGACCGTAACAGCGGTCCCGAACAGNCTTTGCTGGGGGGATTCGCCAATGGCTCCCTGAAGCCGNATCGTAAGGACTGTGCCACTGCGGACCNCCGGTACGCTGCCCACCAATATTCGATTCAACCCCCATATAAACAGGGTAAAAAGAAGTAGAAAGAAGAGGAAAGCAGTCAGCAGCCAGCGGCTAGTTCGTCCAAGTCCCATACCGGAAGACTATCCCTGCAAGTTCAAGCCATCAATGCCCTGGCGACGCCATTCTCTTGTCCGACAGCTGAGGCTGCCGTTGATGATGTTCGACGCGGTGTATCGAACATGCCCAAAGTAGCGATAGTGGATGAGCCGTTCGACAAAAAAAGGTTATCGTTTCCTGGATCTCTGATCACAAGGACAGTCGCGTGCATCATTGCTGGTTGGCTCGNGGCATCCGGAACCGATATCGTTGGCCGGGACCAGGAGGGAATTACTATTTTTAGTCCAGACTCGACAACTAATGGAGAGCTTGCCGTCCAGGTTTTCAAGTTATCCACAATATTTGGGATGGTCTGGCTTATGGCGATCACTTTTTCGATCGTAGTGGCCGAAACTGCACTCTGGCTGGCGGCTGTGGCCTGGGGGGCAAGCTGGTTGTTGCGTGAAACAGGAGTGGGTGTTCGGGAGCCAGTAGCGGGTCCGAGTTCCTCTGCCGGTGACCTGTTTGGCTTAGTNGTTGCTCCTATTGTCGTGTTCTTTGCATTGTCATTGCTCTCCGTTATGGCCTCTCGGGACCGTGTGGAGGGACTATTCGAACTCAGAGAAATTTTTCTATTTGCCGCGCCGGTAGTTACGTGGGCTCTGTGGCGTGATGAGAAAGCGCGAGCACGCGGCCTCAAAGTGTTNGCTGTTGGGATATTCGCAGCGTTATTNGTGGGTTTTTACCAGGCGGCAGTAACGACACCTGCNNCTGGGGATGCCATCTATCGAGCAACTGGCCCTCTCGGGCACTACATGACTTTTTCTGGAGTTCTTCTAGTCTCGATCCCTGCCCTGCTCGCAATCCGTGGCGGAATTGGACGGGTTGCGGCGCATCTTGTCGCCGGATTGGCAGTTGCGATGATCGGGCTTACCTTAACCAGGAGCGCTTGGATTGGGTGTGGCACCGCCTTAGTAGTGTTTTATGGTGCCGGATTTATACCAACACGACAGAAATCNAGTGGTAAAGCAGGTTTCCAGGAAAGGCCGGCGCACTACGCGATCGGTCTACTTGTAGCGCTAGTCGTTATTACTATGTTTGTTTCAGCGTTGGCAGGGCCTGATGTCCTTCTTGAGCGCGCGGCCAGCACCTTTTCAATGGAGAATCCAAACGACCTCGATCGACTTGCCATGGCGGCGACAGGATTAAAAATAATTAAAGCTCACCCCCTGCTAGGTATCGGTCCAGGGTTAATGGAACGGGTCTACCCTGCTTGGGTAGTCGACTGGGGATTCCGGGAACAAAATCCACATCTCCACAATAACCTACTGCAAATTGCCGCCG
The DNA here is from genome assembly GCA_002722645.1 of Acidobacteriota bacterium. Lineage (GTDB taxonomy): Bacteria > Acidobacteriota > UBA890 > UBA890 > UBA890 > UBA890. The sequence goes on along the minus strand of PBML01000003.1, from coordinate 14,933 downwards.
AACGTGGCCTTTTGGGTCTAAGTGCCTGGTTATGGATGATGGCAGCTTTCGGAATTCTTGCTTGGCGCATTCTCCGATCAGTAGGCGCGACCGGTCCGGGTGGTCCAGAAGCCTGTGCAGCGCTTGCTGCTTTAGCTGGGTTTCTAGCAATGGGGATGTTTGAGTACAACTTCAGCGACTCAGAAGTATTGATGGCCTTGCTATACGTTGTCTCATTACCCCTGGCCGCAGGGAACAGGCCAACACCATCAAGCCGTGACTAGATGAAGTCTGCGAAGTTTAAAGTCTTTTGATGCTATTCGGTACCTGCAAGGCTTAGCTCAGAAGCAATTCCTTGCAGCGCAGACAGCACGTTCTCAACATGGTCACGGAACGGGACGTCGATCTCTTCGGCGGCAGTGCGAAGATGGTCCCTGTCAATAGCTCTGCAGAAGGCCTTGTCCTTGAGTTTCTTCATGATCGACTTCAGGGGTAAATCCAAAAGGCTTTTTGTCGGTCGAACAAGCGCGCACGCAACGACAAAGCCCGTTAATTCATCAACGGCGTATAACGCCTTTGCCATATCTGTCTCACGTCGAACCCCAGTATGGTCTGAGTGNCCGAGGATAGCCTCGATTACTTCATCTGGGTATTCGAGGGANCTGAGTATATTGGCACCCACAAAGGGATGTTCCTCTAGTGAAGGGTGTTCTTCNTAGTCAAAATCGTGAAGGAGTCCAGCGAGTTCCCAAGTCTCCGGTGTGCCACCGTGGCGCCGGGCATAAAAGCTCATAGCAGCCTCAACACACAAGGCGTGCTTGACTAAATGAAGGCTCTTCGTGTGCTTAGTGAGCAAGGCGTATGCTTGCTCGCGTGTCGGGACCATGGCGTCGGGTTAGGGTCAGGACAGTGGCAGTAGACGCTTCCCTATTTAGCGTCCCATCAAAGCAGCCGCCGGATTCTCAAGGCTGATTACCACAGCACCGTCGGGTGACGCCATGGCATGTCCATCNATCACAGCCTGCACATTGCCATCCTCGCCGAGTTGCCGTAACTCTGGAGGNGTCAGTCGTCTCAATACACCGCGCACGACAATGCACTGGTTGCCAAGTCGGTCAAGCGCCCAACGGTGNTCGGAAAGAAGGCGCTGATTGTAATACACGTTAGCGCGNCGGCCTTCATNATCTTCGACCACGAAATAGGGCGCCATGACATTGGTGTCCTGNTCGACGAGCCTCACGCCCTTNAAGTCGAGCAGTGCGCCGGCAAGGCGGCTGCCTGTNTGGATGTATTCAGTATCGTTGTCGAGCCCCGCAAGGGTATTAGGCTCACCATCTGGCTGTAGTCCCGAGGCAAGTCGNAACTCGCCGGTNTCAACATANGGGTTCCTGATTGTGTTGCCGCCCACATGCACTTCAAGGAGTTCTAGTTCATCTATTTCATCTTTAGTGAACTTTTCCTCGAGATCCGCGTCCAACTCGGGATGCAGTGGCACCCACCCCATCTCGGTTTCATGTAACCCAAATACCTGCAATGAAACCTGTTGCCCGACAGACAAACCGAGCAGGTCCATGTTGTCACCGGCGATAAGGATGTCGGTCATGGGCGGACCTGCTTCACTTCCCATCACGGTCTCCTCAGTGAGGTCGCAAGCACCGGAGGTGTTACTCGGAGAGGAANTAGCGGNGCTGAGTGTGATGGAGTCGTTATCGACATGCTTCACATTGAGGCCCTCGACTATAATTTCAGCGCTGGGTGGAGGTGCCCCAAGTGTACGGATCATCCACTCTCGCGGATGGCTGGGGTTATCCATGTACTCCTGGAGTGTCATGACCTGTGGGCGTTGCTTTAGATACTCGTCCTGCCAATAAGGTACAGCTAAGACGTAGTAGCTAAATCCTGCAGCCAAGATCAGAAGTGCCCAGTTGAGTGGGTCTGTGAACATCCGTATCAACTTTGATGATTCAAAATTATCTGAAAACGCCATCAGTTCCTCACTTCGTAATCAAACACCAAAGTTCCTTGTGCGCGGGGCGATTATAGCTAGAGAGAGGGAAAGCTGTCGAGCACTCAACAATTAGGAGAAAGGATGCATCNGTGAACAAGTCTCGCTAGTTTCGGTTGNCGGGAGACCGAATGCAACCGATCTTCTCAGATTATATCCGGGAATGATCCTAGGCCTAGCAATGTTCATGGTGGGGACTTGCCACTCTTNCAATTATTGNCGCNCCAGTTGATTGCAAGGGATGTGTTAGTCGTCGAGGTCTGAAGCCTCATGGACGGTTGAGAACTCAAGGATTTCGTAGGCCTTTGTTCCTCGTGGCGTCTCTATGTCGACCGCGTCTCCATCGATTTTTCCGAGAAGCGCCCGTCCAATTGGCGACGAAACTGAAATACGATCGTTTCGAGGGTCGGACTCATCCGGGCTTACGAGCCGGTATTCAATTTCTTCATCGTTATCCAGGTCGAGGACTTTGACTTTAGACCAAAACCCTATCGAATNGCGAGGAATCATNAGTTCGCTAATGCCAGATAAGGACTGCCGCTTATCGTAGAGGCGCGCTAGTTGAGCCTGTACAAATTCCTTGCGCTGCTTGGCAGCGTCATATTCAGCATTTTCACTAAGATCACCATGTGCGGCTGCTTCAGCAAGTTGACGAGGCAATTCGACCTTAAGTTCGCGCTCAAGGGGTCGGATTTCCTGTTCGAGTCTCTTTATTAGTCGATCGGCAATTCCCATCCGAAAATTGTAACGGCCAGNTGGCGGTGTGCCAATACGTCAGTGTCTTGTAACGCGGGCTAACCCGATCTGGGCCGGTACTAGGGTGGGGTCAATATGCAAGGCTTGGCGGTAAGCAGATTCTGCTTCGGAGAGTTGATCTTGATATTCAAGCGCAAGCCCAAGGTCGTACCAGCTAGCAGCGTCGACAAGTCGCTGGACGAGGACAGCCCGGAAGATGCTTTCGGCGGTCTTGAAATCTTCAAGTAAAATCGAGGCATTCCCGCGTGTAACCATGGCGTCAAGATCAGTGGGGTCATCCTGGAGCAACTCGTCAAGCAGACGTATCGCGTCACCTGGTAACCCTGTCTCAAGTAGTACTCGAGAGAGATTGTATTTGGCAAAGCGGTAGCCAGGATCTAACGCCAAACTTGTTTGGAAAAACTTTTCCGCAGACTTAAGGTCACCGGATTGGTACGCATCGATGCCTTTGACAGTCCAGTGCTCCGGGTCATCCGGGCCCGGACGGCCGACAGTAATCACCTGCGTACCCAGTTCGACCAGGGGGCCGTCACCTTGTTCATATGATCCGGGACTGGCATCAAAATAGAAGGCGACAGGCTCTCCTAAGGATCCGTTCATTGGCGCGGCGACAAATATCTCGGTGAGATACAAAGAGACTGGATTTGCACGCGCCAGGCCGATTCCGACATGTGTGAATTTAGGATCCATACGGTTCCGGCGGTGGCCTTCACTACGCAAGAGTGCTTCGTGCAGAAGCTTGACGCTGCGATTGCGCGCGACGTTCTCGGCAAGGCGATGGAGATTAGGGTATGAGATCAGGATACGGCGCTCCGTTGACAAGCCAAACTCGTACGAATAGTGGCTNATTCGTCGCCGTGCCGCCTGTTCCTGGCTATGCCGGGTGGCCACCATGGATAGCGCCTTATGCGGTTTGAGTGAATCCAGGCCCGCCTCCTGCCGGCTACGGTTCAATAGTTCAAGGGCTTCCTCGGCGAGTTCATTGAGGTCCGGCAAGGCCTGCTGCCCATAAGCCGGACACGGGAACACCAATAAAATCCAGAAGAACATGGTTAATGGCGACCGGCGCGTCATGAGAACAGAATCGCGACCGTGCCGCATGCCAGATTAAACTGCATCGATAGTGTCGAGAATTGGTGGAGCCGGTTAAATTCGGCGGCACCATCTGGCGTTTGGCGTTCCGTGGGATTGCTCCGCAAGCTGCGCATTCTGGGGGCCACAATAGTCATAGACACGGTTGCCGATATGCTCATAAGGGCGATACACGCGTACTGGATGGCATACCATGGCGACCAACGCCCGTACCATAGGGCCATTAATGTACTGGTAGCGACAAGCAAGACGATGCAAATGGCAACGAGAGCATCGAAGCGTTGCAATGACAGGCCAATAACTCGCCCTGCACTGCTTCGGTCGGAGAGCTCACGGAAGGCCACCGGGGCCACGATTCCACCAATTGCCACTATTCCTCCAACCCACANAACGAGGGCCATGGTGTGAAAGAAGTGCAAAGCAAGGAATGTCCAATTCGGCATGGGGTCAGCTCATGGTAGATCAGGGCTACTGACGACTACCGGGGCGGACCCCGTAATAGCCAGGGCGTGCCTGTATCCGCCCTGCACGGCCTTGCAAGGCAACTTCTAAATCCCGCCATTCACCATCCCAGTTTTGATTAGTTGGGTAGTACGACACGGAGTATTGACTCTCGAGTTCGGTAGCGATTTCAGAATAGATTGCTTCAAGCTCATCAAGTACAAGCGGGAAATATGCTGAACCACCAGTCGCCTCGGCCAATTCTCGAAGGTTTTCGACGCTGGAACGAACCGCGTCACTGGCGTCCCCTAGGTCAGTGGAATCGTGCATGAGTTGAAGTCCTATTGTGTATACCAGTACGTCTGATTGGCGAGTGTATTCGAGAACGTCTGCAAACCTGAAGCGACTTTGGACATCCAAACCGTCCGACAGGATTACCAAGGCTCGGCGACCGGACCTTCGGTTAACCTTNCGAATTGATTCGACGGTGGCATCGAACAGCTTGGTCCCGCCGTCGGGTTTAGTGGCATCAATGGCTTTTCGAAGCTCTACGACGTCGCTGGTGAAATCTGCATACAAGTAAACGCGGTCGTTAAAGCCCATCACCATGGCACGGTCGTTACCGCGCAACAGGTCGGTGACTAGCCGTTTAGCGCCAGCACGAGCGCTGGCAATGCCGCCACCAATCATACTGCTGCTGGTATCCAGCAACATGGCAGCTGATACCGCTGTGTTTTCTCCCTTTGCAAAGTTCACAATCTCTTGAGGCACCCCGTCTTCAATGACCATGAAATTTTCATTAGTGAGATCCTCAACGAATCCTCCGCCTGGCTGCCGCACCGTGAGATTCAACGTCACGAGATCAACGCTGGCTCCAAATCCAAGTTCGCCACGTTGTAGCAGGCGTGTATCGCTCGCGAGTTCGCCACCTTGGCCGATCGCCAGAGCTTGCAACAGGTACACACTCTGGTCTTCTGTCGCCACAAAAGTCGCGCGTGCTGAGGAGCCTGTGCCCCGTCCAACAATCTCGTCGTTAACATAAAGCTCGAGGAGAGTCGCTGGTGGTCCATCGACAGCTACGGCAAAAGTCATTACATCAATTGGCGTTGTCGCGGCGGGTGGTGAAAGAATCCGAACGCCAAACGGAGCCGACGCCAGCTCAGTGAACTGGGAACTATTCAGCGGGTCGTCGTCTGGCGGAACAGCAGGGGAAGCTGAACCGCCGCCCGTAACCGTCAACTCGGCGGCTGATGCAATTTGTTGCGCCGCCAGCCGCTCCAATGGTGCCCCGTCTGGGCCAGTAACTTGAACCGGATTACGAATGACTAGGTACGAATTCAGAAGGTCGGCGGGATCCCTTAACAATCGTTCAGTGAGCGCCTCGGGCGTCGAAGCGGTCCAGTACCGTGCTTCGACCCGAGCTCGACCAGTGCCCCTGCGCGGGTATTCAATGAAGTCCTGCGCAACCACGGACTTTCCAGGAGGGAGCACTATGAAGATTCGCCGTTGCGTCCGGGAAGCGGGACGGTCAACCCACTGCGCACTTACTAAAAGGCCAAGCCCGTAGGGCGCGTCTGTTAGATTTCGCAAAGTTACTGAGAAATCTTCGGCGCGTTTACGGCCAACCTGTTGAATCTCTCCATTAAAATGAAGTTCGCCGATTTGTAACGTCTCATCGAGCGGGAAGAATTCTTTGATGCGGCCGGCGTCTCCGAAGCGATATCGATTGTTACTTCGATTGATGTCGGGTAGACGACTATCTCGATCGATTCGAACTTCAATCGGTTCACTGGAGATTTCGAGCTCCCACGCTTCAGGTGTTGTACTGGCTGGTATGTCGACATATAACCGCTCACCATTGGCAAGAGTCACCTCGACTTGGCTCCAGACCGGGACATTTCCAGAACGGGAGGCTGTGCCACTAATGATCCGTCCATTCCTCGCCACACGAACATCCGAAAGTCCAAGATCGATTGTCGCGCGCGGATCCATCCAGGCATCCAGCATTACGCGCGGGTCGGTCGGAGAGACTAGGGGTAAATTGGCGAGAATGGTCTCTCTCATCCCACTCACCGAAGGCGAGCTAGACATTGACAATAAAAGCTTGCCAATCACGGCCTCCCCATAGAGCCCTTCCAGTAGCCGAAATGTTGCAAGTGCTTTGCCACGAGCGGCTGCGCTGCTTTCATCCATCATATGAACGTCGACTTGGCTTCGCATCGCGCGACTGTATGCTGCTTCGATGTTGTACAGGACCGGGGTGGTGGAACGATCGCGGCGTGCTAGCAACTCCGTCATGAATAATGCTGCACCGTCGGCCCACGCAGCGTCAGAGGTTTTGATGGCACCAAAGTAAAGCCGTGCTACAGAATAGGCAGTGATCCACCGGGCATATCCTTGCGCGAAGGCGACCCCAAGATCCTCGGCAACGATGGCAAACGGTTCATCAAACCTTAAAACCATCCCATCCGTTCCATCCTCGATTATGACCTGTGCGTCGATCTTGGATGCGGCTAAGGGGTCGGGAATCCAGCGGATCGTTCCGCCAGGGACTGGGCTCCCCAAAATAGCTTCGTAGGATTGGGCAGCATCGTCCGCGAAGAGTGCAAGACGCCTAAGCCACTGTCCTCGATTCGGCGGCGCGACGATCCGCACCGGGGCTGATTGGATGGCTAGTGATTCGGTGTCCTGCCCTGTAGAGGGAACAGCCCCAATCGACGCGAAAAGGATTCCTTCCTGTCCTGTGAAGACTGGGATGGTCAGAAGCAATAAGGCAGCACAGAGGCGAACCGTAAACGGGTCTCGCGAGAAAGGATACATCTCTGAAGTATAGCATCGGTCCTATGGGCATTTCGGTTGAGCGCCCCCCTCCCCCATGCTACGCTCAACCGCTAAAAGTTCGCAGTAAGTCTTTTGTTGTCAATCATTTAAGACGTTCTATGCCGAACGATAGATTTGAAGTCGTAATCGTTGGAGCTGGCTTGTCTGGGGTCGCTGCAGCGCTCACCCTTGCGAGGAATGGCGTTGAAGTTCTAGTGATCGAACGGGGCGATTTCCCGGGAGCGAAGAATCTGTTCGGAGGTATCCTGTACAGTGGTGTGCTCGCTGATCTAGTGCCTAAATTTTGGGAAAAGGCGCCCATCGAGCGCCATATTGTCAACCGCCGATGGGTAGTGCTTGATGTTGATTCGCAGGTCGCTCTCGACTTGAAAAGTGCCCACTTCGACAAGCCTCCATATAACAACACCTTCACCGCTCTGCGCTCACGGTTCGATCGTTGGTTTGCTGAGCAGGCGGAAGAAGAAGGCGCTCTAATTATTTGTGAAACAACGGTGGAAGGCTTGCTCACAGAGGGTGATCGGGTGGTAGGTGTTCGCACAGGTCGAGATGACGGAGATGTTTTTGCGGACTGTGTGATCTTGGCCGAAGGTGCCAATTCCTTGCTCTCAGAGGCGGCAGGGTTGCGACGTAAAATGACCCCAGGAAATCGTGTTAACGCTGTGAAAGAAGTCCTGGCCCTTCCTTCTGAAATTATCGAAGACCGCTTCCATCTCGAGGGCAGTCAGGGGGCCGCCGTTGAGTATTTTGGCGGAGCTGTCAAAGGAATGGTCGGCTCGGCGTTTATATACACAAATCGCGACAGCATCTCAGTTGGCGTAGGTTGTTTAATCGAGGATTACCTCCGGAGCAAAACAGCACCCTACGAACTTCTTGACGAGTTTAAGGCTCATTCCTCGGTCGCACCTTTGCTCCGCGGGGGGGAGACGGTCGAGTACGCGACTAAGATGATCCCAGAAGATTCCTATGATGATTTCAGCGACCTTTACGCCGCTGGAGTCATGTTGGTTGGAGATTGTGCCGGGTTAGTCAATCCTTCAATTCATCACGAGGGAACAAACTTGGCAATGGCTTCCGGAGTGTTTGCGGCAGAGGCATTTCTAGAAGCCCGCGAGAAACAAGATTTTTCGCGAAGTGGTCTAGAGTCGTATCGGAACAGGCTGGATGCCTCATGGGTCATGCAAGATTTGGAGCATTATCGGGGGACGGTAGATTTTTTGCGGGCCAATCGGGAATTTGTTGACAGCTACCCCCGAATCACCGTGGAATTGATGCGCGATTACTTCACTGTCGACGATACGCCAAAGGCAGAAGTGCGGCGCCGCCTGATGCGCAAAGTACGGGACGAGGTAAACTTTTTCAGGTTGGTAAGGCAACTGTGGCAAGCTCGGAAGACTCTGGTTTAAGCCAGGAGACCAACATGGGAATCAACGTCAAGGATTACTTAAAGCCACACGTGAGCCTGTCGATGAACGAGCGTCTTGATTTGGTCCGCCGCCGCTTCACGGACGAGAGTCACATAGCTGTTGACCAAGAGGCCTTCAGGAATGACGTTGATCGCGCAGTTCTTTTTATCTGTCCGGCCCAGGTTTTCAAGCTTAATGAGGACGAGGACAGTTGCATCGTCAACTTTGAAGACTGTCTAGAGTGCGGGACTTGTCAAGTTGCAAGACGCTATACGTCGTGGCGTAATCCCAAGGGAGGTTACGGCGTGACCTATCGCTATGGCTAAGGGCGCTCGAAGGAAGCCCGGCGAACAAAAACCTTGTAGCTGCTCTCTGATTTAAGTAGGCCAAGATATTCGTTTCCGGTGCTAAGGCACCACGCTGGGATATCAATTTCCACCCCGACATCATCGGCAAGAAGCATTGCGATTTCACCGGGCCCGGCATCTGCCATTCTGTCTTGCGTTCGAATGACGGGCTCTGGGCAAAATGTGCCGAGTGCGTCAATTAGTATGTCCGGGACAAGTCTTTCCAGAGCGTCTCTGGCCAGGGTGCCATGGACATAACGGCGTAACTCCTGGTCGTTTCGATGTCGGCGCGCCGACCTTGCCTGGCTGCTCAAATGCGCAGTGTCTCCAGTTCGGCGTCGTCTTGACATGGAACAACGGTAAGCTGACCTTCACTCTCCCCCAGACGCCACCGTACTGGCACGGTGGGTTCATCGCGGCCGTCACTGTATCGAGCCGTTATCCGGCAAGCGGTTTCAAGGTCAATGGCAGTGGGTTGGCCTTCGACGAGCGTCAAGGGAGACGGGAAGTCGTCAACCCAGATTTCGGCCCGCCCCTGAATGAAACGCTCAAGGTAAGTGTTTTCGCCCTGGTCCCGGCCAACCACCACCTTTACGTCGCCACTAAGACGGAAATGCCGTCCCACTTTAAGCAGCATCATGTCATCAGGCGTAACGTCGGTGCCCCGGTGGGCGAGAAAATCCCGCAGCTTCCGGGCGTAGTTTTCATCCGGCAAAGAGCAGCAACCACCTGCCGGTTGAGGATAGTCAATAATATTGAACTGACTAGCTAGTTCCATCTGCCTCTTCCGCGAACGGCCCGAAATGTCAAAGAGTTCCGCGCGGTTTACCCAACCCCGCTCCTCTGGGATTGATTCCGGCAATAATCTGGCACTGAGCGGGCGAAGCAATAGGCGGCCTAACCCCGATTCTTCTGCGACATCGTCTAATGGAGGGCGTCGCTGGCTCATTGGTCGCTGACCCAAAACCTCTCCAGTAAAGACGAACTGGTACCCTCGCTCCTCCATAATTTCTCTGGTCTTCTGCAGCATGAAAATGCGGCAGTCGATGCACGGGTTCATCCCTGATCCATAGCCAAACTTTGGATTAAGCACTACTTCAGGGAGATACTCATCCTTTATATCGATAATCTCGATGGGAATGCTTAAGTCAGCCCCTGCACGAAGGGCCTCATTCCTGTAGGGCTTATCAGGGTTACTTCGGTTGCCTAGGATGCGGTGGCGATCTGCAAGGCAAAACCCGGTTGAGAAATGGAGGCCAAGANCCTCAACATTTTGGGCTTGAATGACACGGGCAGCCAAAGTGGAATCAAGACCACCCGAGAGCAGCCCGAGAGCTCGAATTTGTTCACGCATGNTTTTCTTGAAGGGTGTCGTTCCGGTGATGATNCTGGGCAGAGGTTAGCAGACGATGGGTGNNCTCGACAGATTAAGACCAACTCACCCGTTAATGAGGGACCGACGGGCTCCGGCACGACCGCGCCGGGAAGCGTTGCACAGATCGGAGAGCGTGGTCGCGTCGAAAGCTACTCCAATCTTTCGGCTGACCNCGTTCCACANNAGGCGTGAAACGCAAAACTCTCCCCCTNGCACACTCATTGAACCCCGAGTCTGGATNGGCACACGCNGCAACNANAGCAGNGNCNTCGAGCTCGAGGANTACTTCTCCNACCTATATTCNCTCAGGGTTTCGCGCCAATTGGNAACCCCCCAAACGTCCACGGACACTCTTTACTAGACCGCTCCGNCGTATAATCAGGACCAGCTGCNCGAGATATCCGAGTGAGAGACCCTTCTCCAACGCAAGGATTCGTAGGGTGACGGCCNCCTCCCCCCAGTGTGATGNAAACTGAAACATGGCNNGGACACCATAACGGGCACGACTGGAGAAGGTCATTGCCATGCCGTCATCTCTGGGTTCCAGGCCAATAGACCGCTTCGAGGAATGGCTGCCATTGTGGATGAGGGGGGCCGGCGCCCATTGGCGTCAGTGTCGGATGCCACCGGGGCCGCTTCGGCTTCCGCGAAGGAAACATTCCCGCTTCTTCAGGGAGTCTGTTTGCCTTACGTCGGTTGCACGGAAGGCAGGCCACGACGACATTGTCCCAGGTTGATCTGCCTCCCCGTGATCGCGGCACCATGTGGTCGATGTTGAGTTCCGGCTTTTTGCCCTTCACGCCGCAGTATTGGCAACGGTATTGATCGCGCAAATAGATGTTGGCGCGTGTGAACTTGACACGGGATCGTGGGACCCGATCGAAGCGCGTTAACTGAATGACACGGGGCACACGGAAGCGCGCCGTGACCCCTTGAAGGAATTCGTCCGAACCAGACTGGGAACCATGAAGGACATTTGTCCAGCNACACCAATCATAGGCGACGTAGTCTTGGTCGAGAGCCTTAGCACGTCCNGCGTACAGTAAGCAGACTGCACGGCGCACAGTTGTGATGTGCACTGGTTGCCAAAGCCGGTTCAGGACAAGAACATTTCCTCCGAGCATGTCACCTTTAATATAGNAATCTTCCCGATTATTTCTAAGCCGAACAGGTTTATATCACAGTCCCGTACGGTCCAAAGCCCTTCTTTTTGTTATGTGAATTAGCGTAGAGCACCGTACTCCATGAGAATCTCACGCACCCGTTCTAGAGGCAGTGCCTCGACACGACGTCCACCGAAGCCACTGACGCTTTCAGCCATGAAAAGACTGTTGTAGATTGCTTCTTCGGTGGCTTCGATTACCGCTTGAAACAGGGGCGTCATGTCTTCAGTTGGCAGTGTTCGTACAGCCTGACGTGTGCCGGCATCTGGGCCAGAGCGTAAAGACGTATTGGTAGAAAAGGCGATTACATAGTCTCCGCTCCCGTTACTGAAATTGGAGCCAGTACGAGCCATCCCCATTAGTGCACGGAGCCCCAAGCGTTCAAGGCCGCGATGCTGTAGCGGAGCGTCAGTTGCAACGATAATCATGCACGAGCCGTCACCGGGTGAAGTGTCTTGCCTGGAAACTTCCCCTTCGAGCCTAGCGCCAACAGGAGCGCCATTGATGAGTAAGCTTCGGCGAGCCCCGAAGTTAGTTTGTACGAGCACGCCAACGGTCCAATTCTCGGATGTTTCACCGACAATCCGCGAGGATGTGCCTATGCCGCCCTTAAAGCCGAACGCAACCGTCCCGGTTCCGGCCCCCACCACTCCTTCCCTAACGGGTCCGGTGGTGGCAGACCGGATGGCTGCGTAAACATGGTCGGGTTGAATTGGCCGTGCACGGATGTCGCTTAGCCTTCCATCGTTTGTTTCGCCGACGACCGGATTAATAGAGCGAACATCCTCATTCCCTGGAAGTCCAAGCATGTAGCTAATTAGGGCATCAGCGACACGCGGTACGCTGAGAGTGCCAGTTAGGAGAACAGGGGTTTCAAGGGTCCCTAACTCTTGTACCTGGCTCAGGCCAGCGAGTTTGCCGAACCCATTACCCACGACAATCGCCGCGGGAACCTTGGAACGAAAGACGTTTCCATTGTGGGGAAGGATCGCTGTAACACCGGTTCGAAACCGGTCACCTTCATAGATGGTGGTATGTCCTACGCGGACACCAGTAACATCAGTGATGGCGTTATTCGTCCCCGGTTCCAGTATTCCCGGAGCGATTCCCATGTCCCGTGCACGAACGCGAACATTACTGTCTTGCTGTGCCGCGAAGGCAGACGAAAGGACGACAGCGACGCTGCAGACTCCGATGCACGTCTTCAAGAAAACCGACAGCGAATGTGCCCAGGCAGAAAAAGACGTTTGCTGTACAGGTACCGGATTGTCGGCGCGCCGACAATCCCGACGCAGCAAGAATCTGGTCATGACGATGGTGGGTTATCGAGCTCTTCTATTGCCTCTAGCAACGCGCTCTGGATTTCCGGGACCGTGATTTGGTCACCATTAAGATGCAAAGTCACAGTGATCCCGGTTCCTGAGTGATAGGTGAGTCGCCGTCGCTCCGCAGAGGACCCCCCAGCCTTCTTTTTCGTTGGCTTAATGGGCAGCGCTTCAGCCTCGTGCCTGAGGGCACGCAATTGGTCGCGTGTGAGACCTTCCTCAACAATGCGATCGACCAGCGCGGCTTGTTCGGCGCGATCTTCTCTCCTGGCAACTTCTAGAAGGATTGATTTGGTGTATACGCCAGCGCCCTCAAGTTTTGCCTTGATATCTTCCGGTAAATCGGCGATCGACAATGCCTCGGTTACGCTTGTACGCGCCTTGCCAATTTTTTGAGCTACCTCTTCATGGGTATAGTCGAAACGGGACACAAGGGCCAGAAGGGCCTCGGCTTCCTCGAAGGGCGACAGGTCCTGGCGCTGAAGATTTTCGATTAGTGCAATGGCCAGGACCTGTGCATCATCTACGTCCATCACCATACACGGGAGCTCATCGAGGCCGGCCTCAACCGCTGCGCGATAACGTCTTTCGCCAGAGATAATTTGAAAACCTTGGGGACCCTGGCGAACTAACAAGGGCTCTAGTACACCAACCTCGCCAATTGAAGCGACCAGTTCATCGATCCGTTCGAAATTTTGGCGCGGTTGCTGTGGATTTGGCAACAAGGAATCTATAGAAATCTTTTGGCCAATTCCCTCAGCTTCTCGGACAGCCAGCTGTTCAACAAAATGGTGATCGTGGCGCATTTTAGTGTTTTCCGGAAGCCCAAGTTGCTTAGGCACGTTGCATCACCTCATTCCCTAGTTCTGCATATTGCTTGGCGCCACTGGATCTCGGTGCATGGGTGAAAATTGATTCCTTGTACGCTGGGCTCTCTTCGAGCCGAACGCTCTTCGAGATAATCGTTTGAAAGACCTTCTCTCCAAACACCTCGCGTACTTGTGCGACAACATCTCTGCCCAGGATTGTTCGGTTATCGTGGAGAGTAATCAATACGCCGAGGAGTTGCAGGCGGCGGTTTACTTGCTTACGGATTCTGTCGACGGTTTCAAGCAAGTCGTCTGTACCTTCTAGCGAAAGGTACGAGGACTGGATAGGAACGAGGAGATGAGTTGCGAAAACCAATGCGTTAACGGTCAACAAGCCCAGAGTCGGTGGTGTATCAATCACAATGAATTCGTAGTTTTTTACGATCGACTTGAGTTCATCGCGTAGTCGGTAGTGACCATCGAATTCACCTAGGAGTTTGCCCTCAAGTTTTGCGAGCGAAATTCGCGCTGGGGCAACGTGCAGATATTCGTCAGTGGTGGGCCGGATGATCTCAGCAGCCGCAACGTCCGGTTCCACAAGGGCGTCATAGATCGATCGATCGATCGATTCATGGTCCAGGAAGGACAAAGTGCTGTGACCTTGAGGGTCAAGGTCTACAAGGAGAGTACGCTGGCCCTTGCGGGCAAGTGCCGCTGCAAGGTTGATAGATGTGGTGGTCTTACCAACGCCGCCTTTTTGATTGGTAACCGCCAGGATCATTCCTGTTCCACGTCAGGCACTCGGGGCCTGGTACGAATCTAAGCGAGCACGAGAAGCCCGGCCCGGGGACGATCTCGTCTGGCAGCGGATGCTAGCTGTGGGGTTGTGAAGGTGTCAAGCAACGTGCGGATTAAGCACGCTACATGCGAGCTACTCCCCTACATCTCGTACTTCGAAAAATCTTCAGGGTCGAGGTTCTCGAACCACCTCCGGAGCCGTTCGGAGTTTGAAGGCTCTCCGCTTTCATCAAGAGATCTAGATTGATCGAGGACCTCCTGGTGAACGTAGATCGGGGCTTGAGTACGCAACGCTAAGGCGATCGCATCACTCGGGCGCGCGTCGATTTGTCTGCGTCCTCCGGCAACGTCAAGATGGATTTGAGCGAAGTAGGTATTGTCCTTGAGATCCGAAACCACGATTTTTTCGACGTTTGCTTCGAGAGAGATAAGGAGGGCACAGAGTAAGTCGTGGGTCATGGGACGGGGTGGTTGTATTTCCTCGATACGAAGAGCAATCGCATTAGCCTCGAAGATCCCGACCCATATCGGGAGTATACGTTCCTCGGCTTCGTCCTTAAGAATGACGATAGGCATGTTGGTAACTGGATCAACCATCA
>PBML01000002.1 GCA_002722645.1 Acidobacteriota bacterium | reverse complement strand
GTAACCGATTACAGGCGTTGAGTTCGGACCGACCAAGTTCAAAGTAGCTCGCAACATGGCGGCGCGGAACGATCAAGGTATGCAGATCAGTCACGGGATAGGCATCGCGAATGACACGCGCCAACGGTTCCTCCGCAATAACGCGTTCACTGTCTATGTCGCAAAAGATACAGTCGGGTTCGGCATGGTCGAATAATTCCCGGAAGACTCGGAAGTCGGTGTCGTCTCGGTCTCTTTTCATTGCATTGCAGCTGTAACAGAGGGCTTGCAAGTTACTGGGATCGTCCGAACCTCCGTGATTCCGAGGAACGATATGGTCGACTTGAAGATGTTTTTCGTCCTTTGAAATCCCACACAATTCACATCGGCCTTGGGCATCTTTGAGAATTTCGTACCGGAGAGTGCCCGAAACGTACGATCCTCCCTTACGCCGATGATCCCAAACACTTCCGCCGTGAGCTTCTTCGAAAGACCGTAGCTTCGCTTGTAACAATGCGTTGAGATTTTCGATCTCTTTGGGCGTCAGACCCTCATACCCAGCTAGCTCATAAGTCTTGGTTTTCGAATCTCTAGTGACCACACCGTGTTTCCTCAGAACACGCCCAACCATGTCTCGCGTGACAATCGAGTAGTACTCGACCTGGCTGGTATCCCGAGCCAATAATGTGCGGCCAATTTGTTCTTCCGACACACTTCCGCCGTGCTTCATTAGCTCCATCAACATGGCAGGTTGGTAGATATGCGACATCCGCATCTTGCTGGAGATGAAGTCTTCAAGTTCTGCGTAGTTCAAGACATTTCTCCACGGCTACCATCTACCAGTCGACTGGCGTGTCAGCGTTCCAAAATGGGTAGGCAAAAGTCAAAAAAACTCATTTACAGGGTTAGTTTTAGGGTTAGGTGGCCTAAAAACGCGCTTTTTACGAAACCCCCATTCCGCTGTAATTCAGTTATAGCTTGAAGTGCCCGAGGCGGGACTCGAACCCGCACGTCCTAAGACAGGGGATTTTAAGTCCCCGGCGTCTGCCAATTCCGCCACCCGGGCGTGTAATCGTAAACCCAAATTTATCAGTCATTTACAGCGCTTTCCGGCGTCCCATCAAACTCCGTAATTCAGTCCAGTTTTGCCGATTGTCCCATAAGATGTCCCACCCTGAAGCACGCAGCCGGAAACTCTACGTTAGTGCTGGCGGCCCTCAATTCCTGAGCACCGCGGTCACAGCCTCGAAGAACGCACTCCGATGGCGCTCGAACTCCCGTCCAGTCGGCTGCGGCCAGGTGCTGTGGGTAACGATGACGAGTTCCTCGGCGGGGTCGATGTGAATCGACTGGCCGTAGATCCCGATGGCGTCGTAGACACCGCTGCCGCGCAGCCACCAGAGATAGCCGTAGCCCTGGTTCGCGCGCGATGGCGTCGTTGATTCCGCCATCCAGCCGTCCGGAAGGACCGGGGTCCCGTTCCGCAGCCGACCGTCGCGCATAGCGAACAGCCCAATCCGACCATAGTCGCGCAGCGTAGCGCTGAGACAACAACCTGCGTGCTCGGCTCCACCCGGCGTCAGCAGCAACCAGTTGGCGTCATGTTCCATGCCAAAGGGGCGCCATATCTTGTGCTCCAGATAGGTTGAGAGGTTATTGCCAATAGCCGCCCGCAGCACGGCGCCCAGGAGGTTGGCTTCGGCGGTGTTGTAGTTGAAGACTCGGCCGGGCGGAGAAACACGCGGCTTCTTCCGTAGGTAGCGCAGGCGGTTGAGGGCGCTGCCGCCGGTGCTAGCGATATCGGATTGGGGGTCCGTGTAGTCTTCGACCCACGCGACGCCGGAGGCCATCTGGATCGCGTCCCGGATGCTCACTTTCCCGTAGGCGGACCCGGAAAGGAGGGGCAGATAGTCGGTAACTGTCGCATCGAGGCTCTGGATGTAACCGTCGCGCACAGCAGCGCCGATGAGCATTGAGACCACGGACTTTGCGACTGAGAACGAGTACCAGCGCGTCTCCGGTGTGTTACCCCGAGCGTAGCGCTCGACGACCACTTTGCCCCGTTTGATGACCAGAAGCCCGACAAGGTGATTGTGCTTAAAGAACTGATCGACGTCAAAGGTGGCGCCCGAGACCTCGTAGCGCAGATCTGTCAGCTCGATCCAGTTGCTCGGCAACGGGTACGGGCGTCCGCTGGCCGTGACCGGCCGTGTTGGGTAAATCCTGTCGATGTTCCGGTACCCACGGAGCTGCTGCTCAGGCGTCCAGTTCAGAACGTTCTCGAGGACACCGAAACCGGACCAGTCTTCGGCCTCCGCCGCGGGCGGAGCCGGCGGCGCGGCACTGGCAACGAACTCGCGGGGTTCAGAGCAGGCGCTCACGATCATGACGGAAAAAGCGACCGCGACTGCACGTCTCAATGTTCTTCCTACCCTCCGTCTTTCTACGTGTCCCATCTTGAGACACGGTGCTGGAAACTCTACGCCGGTGGCGGCCGTCGGAACGGTTTAGGCTGCGGGTAATTCGACCCGCTGGACCCCGGTAATATCGAGACTGAATCCTACCCGTTCAATAATGCTCGCCAGTTCGGCACTTGTGTAGTCGTCGATCTGCATTCCGGGGGGCCGGATGAACGTCGACTCGATAACGCCGCGCCTGTGATAAATGAATTTTCGGTAGGCTAACCCTATCTTCGGTTGGAACTCGTACCGAATCAAAGGGATGTAGTGATCGAAAATGGCAGCGGCCCGTTCAGGGTCCCCTCCCCTGAAAGTCTCGTACACCTCCAGCAGCACCTCGGGAAACGCGAATCCGGTCATTATTCCGCGCGAGCCTCGCTGAAGCTCTTCCAGGAAGTAGACGCCTCCAAGACCGCCGAAGATCCCGATGGACCCGGGTGCCAACTTCTGGATACGGCTCATCTTGCTGAGAACTGGGTAATCCTCAAGCTTGATGTAGCTAACACCGTCAATTTCGTTGGCCATTCGGGCGATAAGTTCGGCCGACAGGCTGGTCTGGAAAGACTCTGGAAAGTCGTGAATCGCAACCGGGATCTCAAGAGCATCCGCAACCGACGCGTAATAGTCGTAAATGACCTGGTCGTTCTGGACGCCGATAGGAGCGACGAAAACACCGGCCGCCCCAAGCTCCTGTGCCTCCCGGGCTTGTTCGATTGCACCCGCGGCCCCGAAAGCCAAAACCCCCACCCAGGTGGGAAACGAGCCTCCCGCCTGATCCACCGTCGTCCCCACAACCTGTTTCCGCTCCGTAGTGGACAGCCTAGGGGCTTCACCCATAAACCCGAGAATGCTGACACCGTGTACTCCGACTTCAAGCTCAAAATCAATCAGTCGCCGAAGGCTGGCTTCGTCGACGGAGCCATTGTCGCTGAATGGCGTGGGCAGGATGGGGAGTACGCCTTGAAGGTGCATGAGGTTAGATCAGGTGAATGTTCACTCTATGATGGACTTATGAATCGGCCTGTTCCTGGCTCTGCCGCAATCTCGCCGCCTTCGTAGATGCAACGACCATGCAGCCACGTGGAGATGACACGTCCCTGAACATGGAGGCCATGATACGGGCTCCAATCTACGCTGTGGTGAAGTTCGTTTTCGTCCAGGATCCACTCTGCATCGGGATCGAAGACAACGAAGTCAGCATCCGCGCCTATTTCAATACGGCCCTTCTGGCCGAGCCCGAACAGCGCGGCGGGCCCCGACGCTACGAACTGCACGAATTGTCCCAGCTTGATACGGTTCTTCGCCACCCCTTCGCTGTACAGGAGAGTCCCCAACGTCTCTACTCCGGGCAACCCAGCTAACGCCTCGAAGATGTCGCCAGTTTCCTTCCGATGCAGGGGGTAGGGAGAGTGGTCCGACGTGACGACATCGATGAATCCTTCGTGCAACAAAGTCCAGAGCGCTTCCACATCGTCCTTCGTTCGAAGCGGCGGGTTGCACTTCGCCCGGCCTCCTTGCTCCTGAAGGGCTTCCATAGACAGGAGCAAATACTGAAGGCACGTTTCCCCGGTGACATCGACTCCCTGTTCCCGATTCCACTTTATGAGATCGAATGTGCGGGGCAATGTGCCGTGGACCATGTGCAGGCGCACCCCTGTCCAATAAGCCAGCTCGAGCAAGCGTCCCGCAGCCTCAGTCTCGGCTACGGGCGGACGGCTTAGAGCATGATCGATGGGCTTCGTATCACCGCACGCCTGAAAAGCCTCGGCTTGGCCGGACACAATCTCCTGATTCTCCTGATGGGCGGCCACAGGGAGTCCAGTTTGAAAAATTTCCTGGAAAGCCTCGTACAAAAGACCGTCCGGGATTCGGGGGAAACGTACAGGGTCGACCTCTATGGTAGATACCTTGAACCCTGCGGCGCCCGCGGCGGCCATCTCGGCAATTTTCTCCAGGTCGCCTTCGGGAGAGAAGGTCGCCCAGAGCCCGACGTCGACCATGGCCTCGTTGCCAACGTCCGCAATCTTTGCCCTCAGTCTCTCTTGCGAATTGACCGGGCGTGCGGGTTTATCGAACGGCATGTCGACGATAGTCGTCGTCCCTCCCGCCGCTGCCGCCCGGGTGGTAGCCGTGATCCCTTCGCCCTCATACGATCTAGTATGTACGTGTCCATCGACAAATCCGGGGAAAACTAGATACCCATGCGCATCGACAACCTGTGCCCCTTTAAGGGGCGTCTCGGAAGACTCAGCAATTAGCCCGTTTTTGACGCCCAACCATCCGTCTTTTAGCACCTTGCCACCCGCAAGGACGATGTCGCCCTCAACAACAAGGTCATATAGCATGGCGCCGCTCACCGTTCCGGCCTCATAAGTTCTCCAGACACCTTTCAAGAGAATCTATGGCGAGATACCCAAGGTCGAACACCGGTATATCGAGCTCAGTCTGGGCCTGCTTCAGAGCGGTGGCAGGGAACCCAACATAGTCAATTACCAGCGCGTCAGCGTTTGTCTCGCCCACGCTTTGCGGCAGCCACCCCTCTGCACACCCTGACACTGAGCTCTTCCCAAGTACATGCGCCCGGCATGAAAAGCCAGCCGCCTCCCATTTGCGTACCGAAGAGNTCGCCTGGGCGGCAAAAGGTACCACAACCTCCAACGACCTTAGCCCGCACGCCGCAAAATGANTNACGGCAACGTCGAATGGCTGAATGAGTGTNTTNCGGGCTCTAAGNGACGGNAAGGAACCCGCGCAAAAGACCAGGTGTGCNGAAACGCNATCGTCCCATTNGGTTACAGCTTCCTGNAGGCGCGGCTCCAGAAAAGCTGCGTCGACCACGACACGGGTACCGCCACGCAGGCGCGTCTCAAGCGGATACCCGTCTGGCCCGCAAGCGGGGACTTGATCCTCGCTCAGGTCATCAAGCGCCCCTCGTATCCTAAAATGGGACGTGTCGGTAAGCCCCTTAAGGTTCTCGACGATATCAGGACGCGGCGTCTGGCCAATCGTGTAGATTCCTACAATAGTACCGTTCATCTTCCTTGGTATAGCATGGGAGTCCCCTCCGGTCTGCTTGCCCCCTCGGCAAGGTCTCATGCTCGAGTCTCTTCTCCACAACTTGGCGGTCGTCGACGACTTTCTTTGGGGTCCCTGGACGATGGTTTTTCTGGGGGGAGTCTCCGTCTTCTTTACCATCCGTTCGGGCCTTTTCCAGATTACTGGACTTGGCTACATCCTTCGAAACACCATCGGATATATAGGGTCCGCCCCCGCTGCCTCCAAAGCTCGCCTCATGAGCCCAGTTCAAGCAGCGGCGACTTCCCTGGCTGGAACGGTAGGCATGGGGAACATGGCGGGCGTTGCGACGGCGCTCTCTGTGGGCGGGCCTGGAGCCATCTTCTGGATGTGGATTATGGCCATATTCGGGATGATGTCGAAGACAGCTGAGATCACCCTCGGCGTCTACTATCGTCAACGTGGTTCCGACGGTGAGATGCGTGGCGGCCCCCAGTACACGATCCGCCGCGGGCTCGGCTGGACCTCCCTATCCGTGCTCTTTAGCGCCGGAATGTTAATCAACGCTGTGGTCGCTGCGTCATTACTACAAGCACATACTGTGGGGCGCGCCCTGCGCGCTAGTTACGACCTTGATCCATACTTCGTCACTGGCTCTATGGGAATCGTCACGGCACTAGTCGTCCTCGGCGGCGCACGACGCATCGGCCGTTTCTCGGAGCGCCTGGTTCCGATCATGACGCTAATCTATCTTGCCGGTGGACTCATCGTAATCGCTGCCAACTTTGAAGCACTCCCTGGAGTGATGCGTTCGATAATTTCCCATGCGTTCTCCGCCTCCGCCACAATAGGCGGAACCGCCGGAGTTGCTGTAAGCACCGCGATCAAACAAGGTATGGCTCGCGGCATGCTCTCGAACGAGGCAGGGCTCGGCACTGCACCGATCGTGCATGCCACCGCGCAGACAGACCACCCATTCCAGCAAGGCGTGTGGGGCGCGTTTGAGGTTTTCTTCGACACCATCGTGATCTGCTCCATCACAGCGTTCGCCATTCTCTGTACAGGAGCCATGTCGAGCGGCGAATCGGGAATAGAGCTACTTCTTTCGGCATTCATCCACGTGTTACCCATGTCCGCAGCCTCGATCATCGTCTCCGGTTCCATCGCCACGTTCTGCCTGTCAACTCAGATCGGTTTCTATGTGATTTTCGAGACCTCGCTAGTCAACCTTGTGGGCACACGTCCCACACGGGTTCTTCGGTGGTTTTATTTTGTGCCCGGCGTCGTTTTCGCCGGGTTTTCCGACGTGGACCAACTATGGGTGCTAGCCAACATAGCGGTTGCCGTGGTTTCCATCCCAAACCTAGTGGCCATGCTTTGTCTTAGCGGTGTATTCGTCACCCTCATGAGGGACGAAATGACCGGGCAGAGGGTGTACGCAACGGCGAACATGCGTGGAAACGATGCGCTCTTGCAAGGGTTTGGGGCGCGGCCAACAACTTATCCCTCCCAGTAGCCGTTTCCGGAACTGTTTGCCCCTGTGCGCAGGTTGTCTCTCCCGCCGTCAGGTCACCGCGCCAAGTTTCGATCCTCGGCGGCAAGAAGCTCAGGGAATCCAGCGATCACGTTCCTTTTCCCTTCCCAAGAAATCGGGTCGTCACCGAGATAAACATCAAACAGTGCTCGACAAAGATCAAGTGAGTCGAGGACCGGGTGCGCGGCTCTACCGACGGAGATAACCAACCGTCCCGCGGGCCCACAAGAAAAGGCGATCTCCGTTCCTGCTTCCACCACTTCGACATCGAAATAATCCCGGAACCGTCCAAGCACGCCCCCTTCCCTGGGCCCGTCTATGCCAGGGACGACCCCCGCGAGCCGGGGTCGAAGGACCTCCTCAAAAGCCTCTGCCAGGTCATTACCATCGACAGCGCGAAGCATGACCAGGCGAAGCGTCATCGCAAAATCAAGATCGAGTAATTGCTGATAAAAGCTTCCGTCAGTCTCAAGCATCGACGCCGACATGCCCGTGAAACGCGAGAGCGATTCGCGCGCGCCTTCGGCATCAACATAGAGTCCAAAAGCATAAATATTTACTTGGAAAATTGTTCTCTGCCGGAGTGCCACTCCCGTAATCCAGTGTGGCGTCGCGCCACCAGGTGGAGTGAGAGAGACCGGAAACGAGGTGCCACTCAACGGTTCGTGGACGGCGTATTGAGTGGTCGATTGGGCTGCGGCGAAAGCCGACACAGATAAAACGAGCAAGACGAGTGCCACAACGACACTCATCATCTTGCTGGTAGCCCGATTACCAAAAAGCCCAGCCCGTATTGTCGGGTAAAGCGAAGGTCCCAACATGGCAATTCTCAACCTCAATGAATACCAGATGGGTGGGCTCTTATATTTTACCGCCGTTCAGCAATGGTCCGCTACGGATCAATGACAATTAGCTAAAAAGGCGTTATTGGGCCCGTAGGACCCATCCTCGCGTAGGATGGAGGTCAAATACGCCTACGTGAGCTTGAGAACGCTGTGGCGAAGGTCCCTGGTATAGNGTCCCCGTAACAGTGTCCAAAACAGAGGCAACACCGGCCACGTTTGCGTAACGCCCTGCCGGATTTAACTGCCGGTACGTCACTACCGCCGTCATAACCACCGCACAAACCGTAAGGACTGCATANAACNGTTTCTTCTTNATCTTNGGCATCTTTNCTCCNTGTTTCNCGTCACAGGTTTTGCCAACCAAGCAGATTCATATTAGGGTCACGTACGCTTTTGTGTTTCTTGGAAAAATAACTGGAGACGGAACATCATGCTCGGAGAGATCCTAATTGAAGAAGTCGGTACCGCAGCTGAAATGACTGACCTTGGAGACAACAAGGTTGAAATCACGCTAGCAACCAAAGGAACGGTTAAGGGCGTCGACCAGACCAGCGCGTGGACATATTGGATGGAAACGCGGGCTGATGGATCCATTCATGGTGAAGGCCACGGCGTGATGACCACGGCTGATGGTGATGTCATCAATCTTAGGGGTATGGGAGCTTGCCCGGGCGCAGGAGCGGATGGATCGGTTGCCTGGCGTGGTGCGATCCTTCTTCACACAGACTCGGAAGCCTTCGCAGACCTTAATGGCACCGCCATGGTCTTTCACTACGATGTCACTGCGGACGGGGGCACAAAGACTACTGCGTGGGGATGGAACTAGACCTCTAGGTCCTTGTCCCGTGCTATTGCAAAACCCCCTGGCTTGCCAGGGGGTTTTGTCTATCTCAGGGCCTTTTTATTCGATGTGAATATATAAGTGGGGCTAACTGAGGACCGCCTTAACTACTGTGCAGCCATGTTGCTGTTGAAGATATCACGGTGCAGTTTCCATTCGCCCTCGATGCGCTTCCAGATAACAACGTACTTGCCATGGTCTATATGGTCACCATCGGCAGTCTCTGTTACGAAGCGACCGACTTCGTGGGCTGTGTCACCGAACACCTCGAGTTCATCTGTGGTTAGTCGTAAAGCACCAACTCCAGTGGCAAACATTTCCGCATGAGCTTCCTTTATCGCTTCATGGCCCACACGAGGATCAGCGTTTGGCTGCATAGACATCCCATCTTCCGTGAACAGCATGGTTAGGGCATCAGCATTCCCTTCCGCAACGTATTCCTGAAACAGTTGATTCACAGCCTTAATCGCTTCTGCCGCGCCGTTTTGGGCGCTCACGGTGACGGTGCCAAGAATCACAAGGACCATCACTAGTACCGAAACCTGCAACAATGCGCGCATACTTGACTCTCCGATTTCCTGGATTGAAGCGTCGTACCCGAGTAACGACTACCTCAGAACTAACTTTTAGCTACCAAGCACCGTCTAAAATAACAGTTTTGCCAGGGTACATTCTCTCTGCGACCCCTGGTCAGAAACCAGCTCTCCCTCAATATTCTCGTGAACTCCCTCCAGTCAACAATTCCGGAAACTACACACGACAACCAATAATGGCTGATCGTCTATCATCATATGGTTATGTCTACTGATCTCCGCCCTAGCCGGGCATCAGAATTGGAGAGCCTTCTCCAGAGCCGGATCCTCATTCTTGATGGTGCCATGGGCACCATGATCCAGGGATTTCGATTGTCCGAAGAAGATTTTCGCGGCGACCGATACGCGGATCATCCCCAGGCGCTTCAAGGATTCAATGACCTCTTGTGTATCACAAAACCGGAAGTGGTCGAGAGTATTCACCGTGACTATCTTGAGGCCGGCGCCGACATCATCGAAACCAATACGTTCAACGGTACCGCTGTGGCCATGGGGGAATACGGTCTTGCCGAACTTTCCTTTGAACTCAACGAAACGGCGGCCAAAGTTGCCCGTAAGGCTGCTGATGACATCACTGCGAAGAATCCCGCCCGGCCACGTTTCGTGGCTGGCTCAATAGGTCCAACAAACAAGACCACTTCCCTTTCCCCTGACGTAAATGATCCAGCATTTCGCGCCGTAAGTTTTGACGACCTTCGGGAGACTTATCGCGACCAGGCACACGGCTTGTTAGCTGGAGGGGTCGACATACTGCTTCCTGAAACAGCGTTCGACACACTCAACGCCAAAGCCGCCCTGATGGGTATCGAGGAGGCTTTCGAGACCTTTGGTTCCCGGGTCCCAGTCATTGTTTCCCTTACCGTCATTGACGCAAGCGGACGCAATCTTTCGGGCCAGACGCCAGAGGCCTTCTGGAACTCGGTGTCTCACGCCAATCTGCTCGGAGTTGGTATTAACTGCTCTCTAGGTGCCGACCTAATGCGGCCATATCTAGAGGAGATTGTCACCGTCTCGGACGTCTATATCGCGTGCTGGCCGAACGCCGGACTCCCGAATGAATTCGGAGACTATGACGAAACCCCTGAGGCGATGGCGGCCCAGGTGCGTTCCTTCGCAGAGGCTGGCTGGCTCAATATCGTCGGGTCGTGTTGCGGCTCAACGCCAGCCCATACCGCCGCAATCGCTAAAGCCATGCGTGGAATGCTGCCTCACGTACCCGGATCCCCAGAGCCCTTATCCCGTTATAGTGGCCTCGAACCACTTACCGTTCGCCCTGAATCAAATCTGATCATGATCGGCGAGCGTACCAATGTTTCCGGCTCCCGCCGTTTCGCCCGTCTAATCCAGGAACACGCCTACGAAGAAGCGGTCCAGGTAGCCCAGCATCAAGTTCAAGGCGGTGCCAACATCCTCGATGTCAACATGGACGAAGGTCTTCTTGAGTCCGAGCAGGAGATGACAACCTTTCTGAATTTGATCGCCACTGAACCCGACATCGCACGATTACCCATCATGGTCGATTCTTCCAAGTTTTCGGTCCTTGAAGCTGGCCTGAAGTGTCTGCAAGGCAAATCCATCGCCAATTCAATAAGCCTCAAGGAAGGCGAGAAGACATTTAATGAACAGGCGCGAACTCTTCGTCTTCACGGAGCCGCTGTCATCGTGATGGCATTCGACGAAGAGGGGCAGGCAGCTACAGTGGAGCGTAAGGTGGAGATCGCAGAACGCGCCTACCGGATTCTCACAGAAGATGTCGGCTTTCCCCCGCAAGACATCATTTTTGATCCGAACGTGCTCACGATCGCTACTGGAATCGAGGAGCACGACGACTACGCTATCAACTTCATTGAGGCCACCCGCCAAATTAAGGAGCGATTTCCGCTTGTGAAAATATCGGGCGGCATCAGCAACCTCTCTTTCTCGTTCCGCGGCAACGAACGTATACGGCGTGCAATGAACTCCATCTTTCTTTATCACGCCATTAAAGCCGGGCTCGACATGGCGATCGTGAATGCCGGCCAGCTCGACGTATATGAGGACATCCCAATTGAGCTACGGGATTTAATCGGAGACGTAATTTTTAACCGGGGGAACGGCGCGCAGGAACGATTGATCGAAGTGGCGCAGGAACACATTGCGGTCACCGAAGATAGAGAACTCGCCATGGAATGGCGTCAAGGCACCGTAAGCGAACGCCTTAGCCATGCTCTGGTCAAAGGTGTAACCGACTTTATCGAGGAAGACACCGAAGAGGCACGCCAGCAAATGTCTCGCCCCCTTGAGGTTATTGAAGGCCCCCTAATGGGCGGAATGAACGTAGTTGGCGACTTGTTCGGTGATGGAAAAATGTTTCTTCCACAAGTGGTGAAGAGCGCGCGGGTCATGAAAAAGGCGGTCGCCTATCTTCTTCCCTATCTTGAAGCCGAAAAAGAAGAAGCCGGACTTACCAAAGCCCGGACCAAGATCCTCATGGCGACGGTCAAGGGCGACGTGCATGACATTGGCAAGAATATCGTCGGTGTTGTCTTGGGCTGTAACGGCTATGACGTAGTCGATCTGGGGGTTATGGTGCCAGCCGACAAAATCTTGGAGACGGCCCGTGAGCAAGCTGTTGACGTCATAGGACTGAGCGGCCTGATCACCCCCTCGCTGGACGAGATGGTCCATGTTGCCGACGAGATGAAGCGCCTCAACTTCAAGGTCCCCCTACTCATCGGTGGGGCAACGACTACTAGCAAGCACACCGCGGTAAAAATTGCCACACAGTACGATGGCGGAACCATCCACGTGAAGGATGCATCACGCGCCGTCGGTGTTGTCAGTGAACTCGTTAATTCCAATTCTCGGGATGCGCTAATCCAGCGGACCACCCGCGAACAAGAAAAAGCGCGCGCGTCCTTCGCCGCGGCTATTCCGCCCGATTTAGTAGACCTCGCACTTGCCCGAGCACACCCCGCATCGATAATTTGGAACGCTGACCAAATCCCGGAGCCTTCGTTTCTAGGACCTCGCGTCCTCGATCCAATTCATGTCTCCGAGTTAATCCCCTATATTGACTGGACCCCGTTTTTCGGTGTTTGGGAGCTTCGTGGCGTTTACCCCAAGATTCTTGACGATCAGAAAGTTGGAGCTTCCGCGCAGGAGCTATTCGAAAATGGACAAGCCTTGCTCGGAAAGGTCTCGACTCAGGACCTGCTTACCCCGAAAGCCGTTTACGGATTCTTCGCTGCCAATAGTGACGGCGATGACATAGCGGTTTATCAGGACAACTCCCGGCAGGTTGAGATCGCCCGATTCCACACGTTGCGGCAACAAACTCGCCGAGGTCCCGACCAACCTTATTTGGCATTAGCCGACTTCGTGGCACCCTGCGAATCGCGTTTAGAAGACTTTATTGGTGGTTTCGTGGTCACCGCCGGACATGGCGTCCACGAGATGGTGGCAGAGTTCGAGCGTGATCATGACGACTACAACGCAATTATGGTGAAAGCAATCGCCGATCGCCTCGCAGAAGCACTAGCCGAAAAACTGCACGCTCTGGCACGCGCTGACTGCGGCTTGGGGGGAACAGAAACCCTAACCATTGACGACCTGGTCAAGGCACGTTATCAGGGCATCCGGCCGGCACCCGGCTATCCATCCCAGCCCGACCACACCGAAAAACAAACTCTCTTCAGTTTGCTCAAAGCAGAGTCCTCGACCGGCGTCACGCTAACGGAAAGCTTTGCGATGCTTCCAGCTGCTTCGGTAAGTGGCCTGTATTTCAACCATCCCAACGCTCGGTATTTTAGCCTTGGTAAAATCACACACCAGCAAGTGGACGACTACGCCAAGCGTAAGAAAATGGAAAGATCCGACATTGAACGCTGGCTGGGCCCAAATCTTGGCTACTCTCCCGGGGAACCAAAATAGACAGCTGTATCCCCCACAGGCCCCGCCCGTGCCCAAAGGTCTCTCAGGGCGGTAACGCTAGCTCAGCTGACCTGGCAGCGTGCGTAAGTTGTGGCAACTAGACATTCCACTCCGGATTGTCGTGCACGACTTGCCATGCGACACTAGCGGAGATAGCAAGCCTTGTGCCCCACCCTGAAGGTTCCCGCCCCGCTAGTAGTCTGAATTCCCCTATTACGGTATCGCAGGATCACAGGATGAATTCGCTCGTTTTCTCCCTCGTCGTGATTTTGGCAATCGGGCTTGCTCCGGCGCACGCGTTGGCGCAGGGAACTGAGGCCACCGGTGATGGTCAAGAGGTGTCGCCAGGCCTCCTTGTCTTTCTAGATTGCGACCGACGCACATGCGACCAGAACTACCTGCGTCGTGAAATTACATTCATCAACTACGTGCGTGATCGCCAGGACGCGCAGATCCATATCCTGGTCACGAATCAGGCCGCGGGATCCGGGCAGGAATACCAATTCAACTTTATTGGTCTACGGGAGTTTGAGGGAGATGACACGCAGCAAGTCTGGGTCTCAAGCAACACGAACACGGACGACGAAAAGCGTGCCGGGATTGCTCAAAGAATTCGCGTTGGGATCCTCCACTACCTGGCCAAGACCTCGTTGATCGACCATATTGAGATTCGCGAGCAGATCGAAGGCATTGAAGACCGTTTTCTTGTCGTGGATCCAGACGATGACCCATGGAACTTTTGGGTATTCCGACTCCACACTGACGGCGAACTTAAGGGCGAAGACCGCCGCTCAGAGAAAAAGATGAATTTTAGTGTGTCGGCAAGCCGTACCACCCCGGACTGGAAAATCCGTAACAATGCAAACTATCGCTACGACGAGCGCAAGTTCGTTCTCAACGACGGTAGCGAATCGGTCGGCATGAGTCGCTTTTGGTGGTTCCAGCACCAAACTGTTAAAAGCTTCGGCGANCACTGGGGCTTCTCCGGCAAAATGGCTGTTGGCCATATGACATATATGAACAACAAGCTTGCTATCGTCGGAGCTCCGGGCATCGAATACAACATTTTCCCCTATAGCGAGTCATCNCGCCGTATATTCACGTTCACATATGAAGTAGGAATCGGCCGTTACCAGTATTTCGAGGAAACCCTCTTTGGCAAGACTGAAGAGATCCTTTACGACCATACNCTTCTAGTGAATGCTGACGCCGTACAACCCTGGGGAGAAGCGGAAATAGGCGTAGAGTTAGCTCAATACCTCAGCGATTTGGACCAGTGGCAGGCTGAGGTCGAAGGGCGTCTCGAGTTCCGGATCTTTCGTGGCTTAAGCGTGAACTTAAGTGGAAAATGGGCCGCCGTCCGGAACCAACGTTTTCTCCCCGCCATGGGACAAACCGATGAACAGATATTGCTCAGACAATCCGCGCTGGCGACTGATTCTCGCTACGAGATGAAAGCGGGGATTACCTATCAGTTCGGGTCGATATTCAATAATGTCGTCAATCCGCGTTTCCTTACCAGGTGGGGACAATAATCCGCTGAACAATTCGGCTTAATTGCCTCCCCGCGGTTTGGTATTTCTTCCGTACTGCGGCTTACGCTCGTGTCAGCCTTGAATCACAAGAAAAGAGGCGGCGCCGAGACTCGAACTCGGGATGGAGGTTTTGCAGACCTCTGCCTTACCACTTGGCCACGCCGCCAAAGTGTCGATATTGGGTGTGGGAGCAAAAAATGGAGCGGGAAACGGGATTCGAACCCGCGACCTCAACGTTGGCAACGTTGCGCTCTACCAGCTGAGCTATTCCCGCCCCAGCACCGAGATATGGTAGCGGCGTGTGCCACGTTCAGGCAAGCAACGCTTCTACCGTCCTTCCCGTCAACGCCACAGCAAAGATATTCTCGATATGGTCCAGGCCGGCCTCGCTATACTGCAGCCTTCTGGGCGAATCTTGTTGCAAGGAGGCCTAAGTGCCCCAATACGTGTACTCGCCACACTATCGGGTCGATATCGGTCCGCACGTTTTCCCGACAGCTAAATACGACCTTCTGCGNCAGCGGCTGATCGACGAATTCAATCTGCAAGAAAATAATTTCGTCCAGCCGGAACCAGCTTCCATCGATCAGATCCTGAGGGTCCACACGTCCCGCTACTATGCAGCCTGCCGCGATAACAAGCTTACGCTCGACGAGCAACGCCGCTTGGAGTTGCCCTGGTCAACCCAGCTGTTCGATGCTGCGACACGTTGTGTCGGTGGCTCGATCATGGCAGCACGCCTCGCATTNGATTTTGGCGTTGGTTTGCATGTCGGCGGTGGTTTCCATCACGCTTTCGCTGATCATGGTGAAGGCTTCTGCGTGTTTAATGACACGGCCTGTGCCATTCGCCANATGCAAGCTGAAAGACGNGTCAAGCGGGCCATGGTCGTTGATGTCGATTTGCATCAGGGNAACGGGACATCGGCAATATTCACCAATGATGAAAGCGTAGCAACCTTCTCGATTCACCAGGAATGGCTTTACCCCTACCCCAAACCCCCAAGTACAGTGGATGTTGGACTGGACCCTGGCACCGACGACGCCACGTACCTCAANTTGCTCGAAACCCACCTATTGCCATTGGTCGATTCTCACGATCCCGATCTAGTTGTTTACGTCGCCGGCGCCGATCCCTACCGCTACGANCA
Source organism: Acidobacteriota bacterium (assembly GCA_002722645.1). GTDB lineage: Bacteria > Acidobacteriota > UBA890 > UBA890 > UBA890 > UBA890. Next base: position 17,571 of record PBML01000002.1, on the reverse strand, counting down.
ACTCGGNGCGCTCAACCTGACAATCGACGGCCTCCGTGCACGTGACCAATTTGTCTGCGNCCTGTGCCGCAACCGCCGTTTACCACTTGCAGTTGTCTTGGCCGGCGGCTATGCAAAAAACACAGAAGACACCGTCCAGATACACCTTGGGACCCTCGAAGAAGCAGCCCTCTTATGGCATGAAAACGCCAATGATCTGATAAGTAGAGCAATCAGAGGCCGGAACGAATAAAGCACGCTGACAGCCCTATTCCCCCCCGGGCTCAACCTGACCGACCGGATACATCAACGTGCCAACGAACCCCCTTAGCAGTATCCTCCAGTGAAATTCCGCGCTTTAGAAGCCTGTCCCGCAATCTATCCGCAGCGACGAAATCACGATCTGCACGTGCCTGCATTCGGGCTGTAACAAGTTCAAAATCATCATCAGAAATCGGGATTCCAATAGCCTCTAAAACAGCACCTTTTATCTCAATCGTCCGTTCCACTAACTGCTGCTCACGCGGTAATAGTGCCCAAATTCGATCTACATCATGGAACCAGGCAAGAATCGCGGTCGCCTCACCGCTCGCCAAATTTCCACAATCAAGCGCTGCATTTGTCGCTTTAACCAAACTGAACATGTGCCCTAGGGCGCCGCTCGTGTTGAGGTCGTCAGCTATCGTTTCCCTGAATCCTTCATCAGCTCGCTGCAAAGCGGCCTTGCCCTCACCCGACCCTTCTGAAGGAAGCCCCTCTGTGCACTTCTCCAACCTCAACACAAGCTCACGCAGGCGAGCGACCGCCGCGTTTGCCTGCCCCAAACCTTCATACGTGAAGTTGAGCTGTTTTCGATAGTGCACCGACGCGAGCAAATAACGAATCGCTACCGGATCGTGACCTTCATCCAGTAGTTGTTTCAGGGTGTATTGATTCCCTAGCGACTTACTCATCTTTGTCCCATTTACAATCAGGTGGTCACAATGCAACCAGAACTGTGCAAGCGAGTTCCCCGTAGCCCCAACGCTCTGCGCTATTTCGTTTTCGTGATGCGGGAACATGAGGTCGACTCCACCAACATGTATGTCGAATGTCTCACCCAGATACTTCATGCTCATCGCCGAGCACTCCAGGTGCCACCCTGGCCGGCCCAATCCAATTCGGGTATCCCAGGACGGTTCGCCTTCTTTAGCCCCTTTCCATAAAGCGAAGTCGCGGATGTTTTCTTTGTCATACGCGTCGCCCTCAATCCTCCCAGTGGAACGAAGATGCCTGGGGTCCAATCGTGACAACTTTCCGTAGTCTGGAAACCTTTCAACTCGAAAATAGATGGATCCATCTTGTTCGTAGGCCAGGCCGCGCGCCTTCAGGCGCTCCACAAGTTTGACCATCTCGTCGATGTGCTCGGTCGCTCTTGGGTAGTGCTCAGCCGGAGCAATACGCAGCCTGCAAAGATCGTCAAAAAAGGCCTCCGTGTAACGAGCCGTGTAATCCCCCAGGCTTTGTTTCAACCTGGTCGCACCAGCGATTGTCTTATCGTCGACATCGGTGATGTTCATCACCAACTTAACTTCGTACCCATTCCATTCAAGAACCCTGCGCATCACGTCAACCCATACGTTGAAGCGAAAGTTTCCGATATGGGCATAGTCGTACACTGTCGGGCCACAGGCGTAGACGCCGACCTTCTGTGCCTCAAGTGGCACGAATGGCTCGAGGCTGCGGGTCCAGGAGTTGTAGAGATGAAGCTTGGTGACCACCGGAATACGACCGCTCAGGCTTCGCGGGCAACGATCACATGCTGGCCGTCAGCCGCGTCGTGGGTATAGGAAGCCAACTAGGTGCCGGATTCTTTTCCGGCCCGGACCTCTGATGAAACGCTCGCAGTATAGCGCAGGTTATCGCCGCTGATCGCGACGTAATTAGAAGCTCGGCGCACATCCTTGGCGATCTGAGTTGCAAGAGCGTCAGGACTTTCAAATCTAATTTCATCACGTAACTTCTCTAGGAAGGCAAGTTCCATCTGTTTCCCACTCAGTTCAATTTCGCAATCAAGGAGGTGCGTTTCGACGGTGAGCTCCCCTTCTGGCCCGAAGGTCGGTCGCGTCCCGACGTTGCTAACTGCTTTATAGCTCACCCCGTCAAGCCGGGCTTCCGTAACATAAACACCATGTCCCGGCACAAATGTATTCTCCAACTTTAGATTCGCCGTAGGCGCATTAAGACCCCGCCCACGGCCCATTCCAGCAACCACCTCTCCGGCTAGCGCGAACGGCCGACCGAGAAACTCCGCTGCATCAGTCACTCTCCCCTCCGCTACCGCGTCCCGAACACAGGTCGACGATACCACCCTGNTACCGGCCATGACCGAGCCAACAACCCGCAGTTTGAACCCATTTTGGGGAGCCACTCTCTTCAAATATTCGACATCCCCTGCCCCACCAGCGCCGAAGGTGAAGCCCGCGCTAACGTGCAACTCAGCCGTTCCTAAAGCAGCACCTAAGAATTCATTAATGAAATTGGCTCGTGGGAATTCCGCAACCAGCTTACTGAACGGAATGACAACGACAATATCTACACCCAACCCCTCAATAGCTCGTAGTCGTTGATCAAAGGTTTCCAGAAGCCGGGGCGGGGCATCGGGCTGTAAGAAGACACGAGTATGAGGGTCGAAAGTGCATACCACTGACATAAGACCCTTTTCCAAACCCGATTGAACCGCGCTCCCGATAACCGCTTGGTGCCCGATATGAACCCCATCGAAATTGCCTATCGCAACCACGCTACCCACCCCTTGCAGGTCAACATCCGTGAATCCATGCAAAACCTTCACGTCAACGGCTCATCAGCTTCCAGTACAAGCCCGTCGTACGCGACATGCACGTTCTCAGGAAGTTCCCTCTCCAACTCTTCATGCTCGAACTCATGCGAAAGATGGGTGAGGTACGCACTGCCCGCCTTTAGCCGCTCGATCTCGAAAAGTGCCTCGTCAAGGCTGAAGTGTTTTGGATGGGTGTTTCTCTTCAATGCACCAATGACAAGGATATCAACGCCATGAAGCATCTCCGCTGACGCCTCAGGGATAGCGCTACAGTCCGTAACGTAGGCAAAGTTCCCGATCCGGTAAGCCGAAATAGTTATCCGATCGTGTAAAACAGGAATCGGGATAACATGCACCCCTCTCAAATTGAACGGGCCGTCGATCGTATTTAAATCGATCCGAGGCACACCATGCGCATGGTTATCGAAGGCATACTCAAACGTATGGCGGATAGCATCCATCGTATCGGGCAGGCCATAAAGCGGGATAGAAATTCCGTGAACAAAACCGAAAATGCGCAACTCGTCTAAACCAAGGACATGGTCGGCATGGTGGTGTGTGTAAAGAACACCATCTACTCGGTCTAGGCATACTCTCAACGCCTGCTGCCGCAGATCAGTTGTCGTGTCCACAAGAATCCGTGATTCTTCCCCTTCGAGGTTTGTCCAATTCAATAGCAGGCCCGCGCGGAGACGGCGATTACGTTTATCAGGAGACGCGCAAACGCGGCAATCGCAAGTCACAACGGGAACGCCGAATGATGGCCCAGTGCCCAAAAATGTTATTTGCATGAGACTCAGGCTAGCATGGTGAGATGGTCAAGCTGATCTTCTATACCCGTCAAAATTGCCACCTTTGTGCAGTTGCCAAGGCAGTGGTTTGTGAGCTTCAGCAATATCATGACTTCCAGGTGGAGATCCGGAACGTTGACGATCATCCAGATTGGATTCGTGCTTACGGAGATGAAGTCCCGGTCGGGATAATCGGCGACCGAAAGGTTTTCAAATACCGCGTCAAAGAAGACCAACTCCGGCTAGCAATACTGGCATCCTGAATTTCCGTGAATCCTTTCTGGGACTTGTAATTATCNCTGAACTGTATAACCTACCGGTCGGTCGGTCGGTACTGAATTCCAACTAAAATATAGGGCATTACTGATGCAAGTCGTCCAGGAACACGAGCCCCGCCGCCAGAAAACGAGCCGGCGTGAGACCCGAACCACGCAAATATACGAGGCCGCCGCCCGCGTGTTCTGCGAACACGGCTTCGGGCAGTCCTCAATGAGTGATGTCGCCGCCGCGGTCGACATGACCAAAGCCGGTATNTACCACCACATTGCCAGCAAGGACGAACTCCTTTTCGGGATCATGTCGTACGGCATGGATATCTTCGAGGAACGCGTACTGGACAGGGTTGAAAACATTTCCGATCCCCTTGAGCGGCTTCGAGCGACAATCCGTGGACATCTCCTCCTTGTAACACGCGATCGCACCAAGGAAGTCACCGTTGTTCTTAACGAGGCCCACGCGCTGCATGGTGATTACCGAACCAGAATCAATAGGCGCAAACGGNGTTATGTTCGTTTCTTGAATGAAACGTTTCGNGAGTTGCAAAGAAAACGTCTTATTCGAGAAATTGAACCCCGCGTCGCAACTTTTGCCCTACTTGGGATGATCAACTGGACCTATCACTGGTACACCGCAAACGGACGTCTCCGCGACACCGAGGTCGCAGAGGCTTACATCGACCTCTTCCTCGGCGGCCTACTGAACCCTGACCAAGCAACCTGCAGCGAGAATGACCCATCATGAAGACGATTAAAGAGGTCGGCATCGTCGGCTATGGAGCGTATGTCCCCCGGCCACGTGTGCCTACCAAGGCCATAGCGTCTACGTGGGGTGCAGCCGGTAATGGGTCCCTACCCGTAAGACAGAAATCTGTCCCTTCTCTCGATGAAGATACCGTCACGATGTCCATTGAAGCTTCACGAAACGCTATCAAACGAGCGAACATCTGTGCCCAGAAGATTCGGGCCGTATGGGTGGGAACAGAGTCGAAGCCGTATGCAGTGAAACCAAGTTCCACTATCGTTGCTGAGGCCATCGGGGCGACTCCTGCGGTAAGCGCAGCAGACATGGAATTCGCCTGCAAGGCCGGTTCCGAAGCAATGCAAACAGCAGTCGCATTTGTGGGCTCTGGAATGGCCGAATATGCCCTAGCTATAGGCATGGACGCGGCACAGAGCAAGCCAGGCGACGCCTTGGAATACACAGCCGCAGCAGGGGGAGCCGCCTATATTTTCGGACCAGCAAAAAACTCCCTAGCCATTGTGGAAGCTTCACATTCCCACGTCACGGACACGCCAGACTTCTTTAGACGACAACATATGCATTACCCGGAACATGGACACCGTTTCACCGGCCTTCCCGCGTACTTATCACATACGAAAGAGGCAACCCAAGCGTTAATGGACTTGACCAGCAGCCAGCCCTCTGACTTTGACTGGGCTGTGTTTCACCAGCCTAACCCTAAGTTCCCTCGTCGGGTGGCAAATACACTTGGTTTCACAGACGAGCAAATTTTACCCGGGCTAGTAGTGGACTCCATTGGAAATACTTACTCTGGATCTTCGCTGCTGGGACTCGCTGCGGTGCTCGACATCGCAAAAACGGGTGATCGAATTTTCTTCTGTTCCTATGGTTCAGGCGCAGGAAGTGACGCGTTCTCGCTGGTTGTCAACGGTAGCTTGGCTAGCACACGGGATAACGCTCCAACCGTCAGTGACTACTTGGGCCGATCCCATGCCCTCGATGACTACGGTCAATATCTGCGGCTTTCTCGTAAGATTCGGCTGCTCTAACACGGACATGGGACCAATGCGCAAGGTAGGAATTGTAGGCATCGGCCAGGTCCCTGTCGCCGAGCACTGGGACCGTTCTCTTCGAGATCTTTCTACAGACGCAGTCATTTCTGCCCTGCATGATGCCGGGGACCCAATTCCCGGCGCTCTCTATGCAGGAAACATGCTTGCAGGTGAGCTCACTGGGCAAGAAAACGTCGCAACCCTGATAGCCGACGCATCAGGATTGCTTCCGATTGAGGCCATCAAGATCGAGGCAGCCTGCGCTGCTGGCGGCGCAGCCATTCGCGCTGCCTATTTGGCTGTTGCATCAGGGGCCCATGACTGTGTTGTTGCTGTAGGTGTTGAAAAGATGACCGATCATTTCAACGATGCAGTATCAAGCGCATTGGCGACCGCTGCCGATGCTGACTATGAAGCCGCCCACGGAGTCTCATTCGTCGCCCTAAACGCTCTTCTGATGCGGCGCTACATGCATGATCATGGCATCACGCGGGAGGACTTCGCACCTTTTTCTGTGAATGCTCATCGGAACGCCGCCTGTAATCCTCATGCGATGTTCATGAACGAAATCAGCGTCGACGACTACATGGCCTCCCCTGTGATAGCAGACCCGATCTCGATTCTTGATTCAGCAGCTATCTGCGACGGTGCCGCAGCATTAATCTTGTGTGCCCTCGACAACGGGAAAGCCTTCCCGCAACCCCCGGTCCGTCTGGCGGCCTCATCGTGTGCCACAGATACCCTCGGGCTCTCAGAGCGGCAAGACCCTCTCCGCTGGCAGGCAGTAGCAGACTCCGCTGGTGCCGCTTACAAACAAGCGGGCATTGGCCCAACTGATATCGATGCTTTCGAGCTACATGATGCCTTCACAATCGTTTCGGCGTTAACCCTAGAGGCTTGCGGTTTTGCCGAACCCGGCGAAGGGGTTCGCATGGCCACTAACGACGCTATCCGCCGCGAGGGCTCTGTGCCAATCGCAACGATGGGTGGCCTTAAAGGCCGCGGCCATCCAATCGGTGCCAGTGGCGTTTATCAAGCAGTTGAAGCTGTACACCAACTTCGTGGCACCGCCGGCGAGGCGCAGATACGTGGCGCACGCACTGTGATGACCCAGAGTGTTGGCGGTTCCGGGTCAGTAGCAGTTACCCATATCTTCCAGACATAGCCGCGCAAGCATAGGAGTTTCAATGCAACTACCCCGTTACCATCGCTTGCGGCAAACTTTCTACCGTCTGGAAGGTAGTCGCTGTACCAATTGTGAACGTGCCTTCTTCCCTCCCCGGAAATTGTGTCCCGACTGTCGTTCGACCAATCTCGAAACTTACCTGTTTGCAGGTTCCGGAACGCTGTACTCCTATTCTCAAACGACTCAATCGCCACGTGGATTCTCCAATGTCGGCCCCTATGCCGTCGGTATGGTAAGGCTCGACGAGGGCCCGCTAATCATGGCGCAGCTAACTGACGTCGAGGGTGTGGAGCTTCGTATAGGAATGCCCGTGGAGATGGTCACCCGNAAGATCCAGGAGAATTCTGCCCACGGTTATATTGTGTATGGTTACAAGTTTCGCCCACTTTTCTCAAATACCACAGAAACGTTGCTTTCGTTGCCAGACGTCGTGGCCACGACGTGACCAAGTTGCGTCAAGCTCGCACAATTGAGATACCCACGGCAGTCGAACGACTCTCTGACGGAATGACCGTGGGGCTGGCTGGGTTCTCCTACCAAAACCCTCCAATGGCGATCGTCCGCGAGATCATTCGCCGCGGCCTTCGCGACCTGACCATAGTTTCTGGACCAACTGCCGGAATCGAAACCGATCTTCTCATCGGTGCCGGTTGCGTACGACGTGTCGTCGCCGCTGGTGTCACTCTCGAACGTATTGCTGGCATTGCGCCAGCTTTCCGACACCACGCCGAGAGTGGAAAAATATCAGTCTGGGAATGTGACGAATGCATTTGGTACGTCGCCTTGAAAGCCGGATCTTGGGGGGTACCTTACCTGCTGTGGCCTGGGGGTATCGGCACCTCCCTTCCGGCACTCAACGAAGATCTAAGAGAAGTAGAAGAAGACGCCAAGCACTATCTCCAGGTACCAGCGATTCNGCCCGATATCGTCTTCCTGCATGCTCCAGAAGCTGATCAGTTCGGCAACGTCCGTGCTTCCCGTCGCGCGTACCTAGGACGTTCCTTTGCCGAGCGTGCACTGGCAGAAGCATGTACCGGGCCAGTCATCTGCACGGTAGAGTCAATCGTTTCAAATGAACGGGTTGTCTCTGAACCAGAATGGACCCTGTTGCATGGGGCGCTTGTCGCGGAGGCACCCTGGGGTGCCCACCCGGGCGGGGTCAGCGGAAGATATGTGCCAGATCTCGACCACATCCGCAGCTATGCCACCGCAGCCAACCAGCTTCGCCACGGAAACCCCAAACCCTACAGCCGTTACCTTGAGACTTTCGTTGAACAACCCACAGACCACAGCGGTTACATCGAACTCGTCGGCAAGGATGAGCTTTCCGGCCTGGAAACAAAACTGCTCCAGGATGAACCTTCATGAGTATCACAACCAACCACCCAAGCTTTCCCCGAATCAATGGAGTTGATGAAGCCACCGCCACCCTGATGGTCTGTGCTGTGGCTCGCGAGCTCCGCAACGGCCAGGTGGTTGCATTTGGCCTCAACGCCGATTCCATGTTGAGTGCAGCAATGCTCGCCCAACAACTCCATGCTCCTGACCTTCAGATACGCCACGGCCTACGTGCCGAACGTGGCATGGTTTTCGGCGCAGCAGCGTGGACGGACCAACGCAAGGACGACTCCTGGCGCCAGGTGGAATATCTAGAAACTCACGACGGAATTCTTCGCACAGCAAACCCCAACTCACCNATGCGATTTTGCGACGTTTTTTTTGTCGGGGGCATGCAAATCGATCTTGAGGGAAGTACGAATCTTATCGGATTAAANGGCNNTGANGGACAACTTTCGGTCCGGGGCCCCGGATCGATTGGCACCACGTCNATNGGAACTCTCGCCAGCAACGTANTTTTATTTAGNCCCGAGCACTCGCCCCGGCGCTTTGTTGAAACAGTCGACTTCGTCTCAGTTCCAGGCTGGAAACGGCGCTCTAGTGTTGGTCTCGAGGGGGGGCCCAATCTTTGCGTCACATCAAAGGCCGTAATGGACTTCAAGAATGAGCGCATGCGTCTTCGATCAGTGCATCCTGGCTTGACGGTCGAAGANATCGTTGAGTCAACAGGGTTCCCCCTGCTCCTTCCTGACAAAGTTCAGACAACCCCGCCACCAAGCAAAGCTGAACAACACGCNCTGAGCTATCTAGCCAACCGCGCTTCTAACTCGCCGGCTATCAGGCCATGANCAAGGTGGTTAGTCTTGAGTCATTGGCTCAGGAAGTGCCGTCCGGAGCNACGATCGCCATCGGTGGCTTCCAACTTAGTCGCGTGCCAATCGCATTNCTTCACGCGATCGNAGAAGGCGAGCATAGCGACTTTAGGGCCGTTTCCGCTCCTAATCCTCTAGCCCTTGAGATCTTATCTGCAGCCGGATGCCTACGTTCCGCGGAGTGTGGATTCGTCGGATTCCAGTACGAAGACGGATTTGTCATCGCTCCCGCGGTTCGCCACGCAATCGCTACAGGCGAGTTGGACCTTCGGCAACCGGACGTCTACGACACAATCCAGTCGCTGCGTGCCATCCGAGACAAGGGCAAGCAACACGCTGATTTTGCCCTACTCCACGTTCAGCTCGCCGACAGNACAGGGAATCTNTTTATCGATGACCCTTATGTTGACGTTCTGTTAGCAGAAGCCAGTGGTGGAGTATTGGCAACCACGGAGGATCTAGTCGACAGGATCGACGAACCNACCATTCCGGCAGACCGGGTCCAACAAGTTGCATTGGNAAAGAANGGGGCAGCGCCGACCTCATGCTTGGGGCATTATGGCCGGGATCCCCTTGGCGTTCGTCAACATATTGGGGAGACGATCGTACGTCGACCAGATCCCACACCGAGCCAAACTGNCGCGATTGACAATTTCCTAATAAACCTCGCCCGCCAGGTGAACGACAACGAGGTGATTGTNACCGGCCTTGCATCGGCCGTTCCCATGCTCGCAATCGAGNTGGCCCGCCGNACTTCCGCCCCNAACCTNACGTACATCAATTGCATAGGGGCCGTGAATCCTCGNATCGAAAAGGCTTTCCCTACCTCGGTCGAGGCAGAACTTCGAAACCACTGTGATGGCACAATCGAATTGCCTGACCTCTTCGATCTTGCACGGGACGGCGGCGTCGACACTATGTTCTTCGGCGCCGGCCAAATTGATGGNCAAGGAAATATTAACCTCAGCCGAATTGGGCCAGAGTCAAATCCCGAGGTGAGGCTCGCTGGCCCAGCAGGNTCGCCCTCCATGCGTTCCTATATCCGGAGAGTATTGATCGCTGTCCCCCGGCAACTCCGGCGCAACCTGGTCGGGCGTGTTGATGCCGAAACTTCGGCCCCGGCAAGCTGCAACGAAGAAACGGTTCTTGTTACTGACGCTGCCATTTGGCACCTCAAGGCTAATGGGTTTGAACCTGGAAGCATGCATGAGGGGATCTCCGTAGAAGACCTTTCGAGCCGGACCGGTTTTGATTTTCGATGTAACTTCCCCGCTGTCACAGCACCAGCAACAGAATTGGAACTGAGCACTCTTCGTTCCATTGACCCTGCCGGCGGCCGGTACAAGCTGTTTTCCGAAAAACCTCAACCCATAGAACGCCCAAAACCAACTGGGAAGGTGACGCATGAAGGTTGACGGGGCAAACCCTGCGCCCAACACGCATTCTTTCGCCAGGGTTCCGCGCACAATGCGTGCCGTCNTGCTACGAGAATTNGGGGGCCCGGAGTTGTTAAGAATGGAAGAGGTTCCGGCCCCGAATCCAGCCACGCTGGATGATGATGAGGTGTTAATCCAGGTCCGCGCTTGTGGAATTTGCTATCACGACATTATCAACCGCAGAGGCGACTTGCCCCGGACCCGTGTCCCGCTGATCCTTGGCCATGAAATCGCAGGGGATGTGGCTGCNGTCGGGGAGAGCGTTGAACGGTTCGGGCCNGGTGATCGCGTCGCNTGTGTTCAGCGNGCTCATTGCAACACCTGCGACATATGCCAGAACAATCGTCCCACCCTTTGCAAANACGGATCGTTCATTGGCGAACAGATCCCTGGCGGCTACGCTGAATATGCCGTCGTGCCTGCACACGCACTCTCAAGAATTCCAAGCTCGATTCCGTACGCCGAAGCGTCCATCTGCGCATGCACGATCGGNACCTCTATCCATGTCGCTCAGCGTGGTCGCGTTGAAAAAGAAGACACCGTCCTAATTACCGGAGCTTCCGGAGGCGTTGGATTGCACGCCATTCAAGTCTGTAAACTTTCGGGGGCTAACGTGATTGCCGTCACTTCCTCTCCCAAAAAAGTTGAGCACTTNCGTCAAGCTGGCGCTGACGAAGTCCTCGTGGCGCTTGACCTGCAATTNGCTCAATCAGTAAAGNNGGTGACAAAAGGCCGAGGCGTCGACGTAGTGNTAGAGATAACCGGTTCATTGACCTTTAAAGAGTCGGTCCGCAGCCTCGCTGTTGGTGGCCGCTTGGTAATGGTGGGCAACTTAGAGACTCAACCGGTTGATTTCATGCCCGGATTAATGATTCTGAAAGAACTTGAGTTCATTGGGTCNTACGCCACCACCCCTGACGAACTTACCCAAGCCTTCCGCCTCGTGGAGGCNGGTTCCATTAAACCGGTGCTTGCCGCAACCCTTCCACTAGCTAAAGCNGCCAAGGCGCATAAGATGCTATTCGAGCGGGGAGTCACAGGNCGATTAGCGCTTGAGATCTAGTGCATCAGCGTANCAAGCCAAGTCGCTGTCGGTCAGTAGAGGGAAAACAANCCCCGTGGTAGCCTTCGGACAAGTTCAACTATTGAGTTTCTAGGAGCGTTCCTGATGGGTGTGGGGAGACGCCAAGTCGCCATTGCCGTAACCGTCATACTAGTTGCCGTCGTCTATGTATTCATCACCGGCATAAGCGACACGATGGTCTATTACTACAATGTCAGTGAAGTTAGCGAACGTCGGGCGGAACTTGTTGGCNACGCACTCCGGGTGCATGGACAGGTNGTTCCAGGGTCCATCGAAAAGGACCCTACAGGGCTAGTTCATAAGTTTCTTATNGAGGAAGGCGGTCTAACGGTTCCGGTAATCTACCGNGACATCGTTCCCGATACNTTCGAAGANCGTGCCGATGCCGTCGTTGAAGGTTCCTTTGACGCCGCCGGTACTTTTCAGGCTACCTTTTTGATGGCCAAGTGCCCGTCAAAATATGAGGCCGAGACCGATTACGCCCAGTTCCGCGAAGCTGGCGTTGTCGCCCCCGCCCAGAGCCGTNAGCCTGCTAAGATTCTCACTCGATAGTTNACCTACTCCGAGATTAGTAAACGTCGGACTNTCAGACACCTAGATCATGCGNGAACTTGGTCAGATTTGCTTGGTCCTGTCGCTTGCCACCGCCGGGTATGCAGTAGCTGCCGCTTTGCTTGGTGTCCATCGTCGGAGCCCCGGACTTACCCAGTCTGCACGCAACGCTGTATACGCGACTGCTGNGCTGGTGGTTACGGCAGGGGGCTCACTCATTTNCCTCTTAGTTTCCGACCGCTTTGACGTCCGTTATGTCGCTCAAAACTCGCGCGTTNGNATGCCGCTGGCATACAAGATTTCCGCACTCTGGGGTGGAATGGAGGGCTCTCTACTCTTGTGGGCAATGATCCTTGNGATCTATTCCGGCGTTGCTGCCTATCAAAACCGACAGCGCCATCCCGCCCTCATGCCCTATGTACACGCCACCTGNATGACAACCGCAGCGTTTTTCATTTCGTTAATGCTCTTCTCTGCGGACCCTTTCACGCCTCTGGGATTCACTGCCCCAGATGGGCAGGGTATGAACCCACTACTTCAGAACCCGGCAATGGCTATCCACCCACCCAACTTGTATCTCGGGTTTGTTGGCTTCACGATTCCATTTGCTTTCGCTATAGCAGCACTTGCTACTGGTCGGCTGGATACAACCTGGCTGCATAGCACTCGCCGTTGGACTCTGGTCGCTTGGTTCTTTCTTTCCATCGGGGTCACACTCGGGGCCCAATGGGCCTACGTAGAGTTGGGGTGGGGTGGCTACTGGGGATGGGATCCTGTGGAGAATGCGTCGCTTATGCCTTGGCTAGTAGCAACCGCGTACCTTCATTCGGTCATGATCGAGGAAAAGAAACAGATGCTGCGAGTGTGGAACGTCCTTCTGATCATCTCGACGTTCGCACTGTGCATTTTCGGCACCTTTTTGACTCGTTCAGGAATTGTTTCATCCGTCCATGCCTTCGCGAATTCCAATCTCGGCCCAATGTTCGCTATTTTCCTCGCAGTTATTCTTGCCGTTAGTCTNGGACTTGTTGCCTTTCGNCTACCTGAACTAAAAAGCGAAGGCAAGCTTGAGGCNGTCCTGTCGCGCGAATCATCGTTTCTTTTCAACAACCTTGTACTTGTCGTCGCTTGTTTCGCTGTGCTTTGGGGAACGATGTTTCCGGTCATCACTGAAGCAATCACCGGGACACAGATGACCGTCGGCCCTCCATTCTTCAATCGCGTCAACGTTCCNATCATGCTGCTACTTTTGTTACTCACGGGTGTCGGGCCACTGATTGCATGGCGTAAAGCATCCCTGCCNAGCCTTCNNCGNGCCTTNGNAATGCCANCNACGGCNGGCGNAGCAACTTTGTTNGCTATGGCCGCCTCTGGCGTCCGNGATTTTGCCAGCATGATGGCCTTTGCGCTTTCAGCGTTCGTGACCGCCANGATCGTGCAGGAATTCTGGCGAGGGACCCGTGCACGAGGCTCGGCNACGGGCGAACCCTACCATCGCGCTCTAATCGGGTTGACCTGGCGNAACAAACGGCGTTACGGCGGTTACATCATTCATATTGGAATTGTCTGCATGGCGATCGGTATTGCCGGTTCAAGTAGTTTCCAAAGGGAAACGCAGGCCACCCTGTCGGCCGGGCAAACCTTCGATTTTGCTGGCTACCGGTTACAGATGGGTGATTTAGAACTTTTCGACTCATCCGGAATTCAAGTTGTTTCGGCAAATTTAGTCGCCTTCCAAGCCAATCAACCGAAATTTCGTATGTGGCCACAACGGCATTTCCATCCCGGACCCGAGGTCCAACCAACGACGGAAGTAGCAATCTGGAGCACCATTCGCCATGACCTTTACCTGGTGCTAGCAGCGTGGGATTTAGATCGTGGCAGCGCCACATTCAAAGCCTACCTNAACCCGCTAGTGAAATGGATCTGGATCGGTGGCCTGGTTCTGGTGTTCGGAACCATCATTTGCATGTTGCCGGATCGCAGTGCCGAACTCGGCGCGCGTAATTACTAGTAAAACTAGCGTAAGGAGGGCACCGNTGAGTAACTATCAAAGCGGTCGGGTCGGCATTTTTGCAGCTNTTGCCGTGGCCGCTTTTTTTGTTGCCATACCCACTTCGATGTGGCTTGCCCGGCCTCCGTCCGATGTGACCCAGGCTGAAAGGCTAGGGGCTGAGATCGGTTGCACTTGCGGTACCTGCCCACACCGCCCAATCGCTACCTGCGGTTGCGGTTTTGCAGACACAATGCTGGNCCGACTCGACACCGAAGTAGCAGCAGGTCGGACTGATGACGAAATAATGGCTATCTTCGCCGCTGACTATGGAAACAGTACAAAGATCAAACCGGGAGGGACCGGCTTCGATCTCATGGTCTGGGCTGCGCCAATGGTTCTGTTGATGGTCGGAGCTGTCGCCATGGGTGCTGTGATTTCCAATTGGAGAGCCCAATCTGACTCAGGTCTCGAAAAAACACTCATTGACGAACAGCGGGCCATGGACCCTGAGGCCTCANCGTCTCCCTCTTCAACCGATCCGTCTCGGTACCGTGAAATCGTTGAGGGCGAGCTCGACTCGTTCGTTAACGAAATGAAACACAAGACTGAATGACGGCGTTCCTGGCTATTCTGATAATTGCGGTCGTTGTCAGTGTCGTCGGTTACCCTCTTTTGCGACCCAGTGCAGNGGTGCTCACGATTCCGTTTGGGCCTATTACCGCCCTCGAAGATCGCAAGTTCCAACTTTACGCAGACATACGCGAACTTGGCTTCGACTATCGAATGGACAAACTCGAGGAGGCTGACTACGAAGTCGAAGTCGAACAACTGAAGTCTGAGGCCATTGGCGTTGTTCAACAAATCGAAGAGCTTCGCAGTCAAACACCACGCGCTCCAGACGANCTTGAGGCTGAGATCGCCGCCTATCGNGAGAAACTCGACAACTCTCGGAAGGGCGACTTGGGAACAACCGCCAGGCGTTTCTGTGCCGAATGCGGTTCCACGGTTGATACAGATGACCGATTCTGTGCCGCCTGCGGAAAAGAACTCGGACCATCGTGAGACNNCTGGCCTGGTCTGTCGGTGGTAATTGGCGGGGTCACACCCGTGTGGCAATCATTTTGGCAGCCCTTGGTGCAACGTTGAGTTTGATAAGCGCCAGCACTGGCCAAAACTNAGNGGNAACCACACTTCTGGTACAGGTAACCGACGAAACCGGGACCGGGGTTAGTGACCAAGAGGTGTATGTCGTTATTAGCGACGGCGATGAGGTTGTTGAGGACTTTACTGGAAACACTGCACNCGACGGATTTCTCCGNCTTNCCGATNTCACAGTTGGGGCGCAGTACACGGCTAGCGCAGTGACCCTCTTTCAAGACTATCCCTACCGAAGCCTCGAAACGCCTTTAATACCCGGAGTCGAAGCGGTGCTTCCGCTGAACGTGTTTACCGTCAGCCCTGATGCCAGCAACCCGCATATAAACGTCTTACATATGATCATCAATGTGCTGCAACCTGGNNNTTACCAAGTCATTCAGCTAGTAGANGTGCTCAACCCANGCGAAACCGCNGGATTCACGGGCGAATCACTCGATNGTCGTGAAATTGGCCTAGTGATNCCAGTCCCTCCAACCGCAGCGAACGTTGCCCCAGTCGAACAAATTGGCGGCCTAGATCCCAGCAGACTTTCCCTCGACGGGAACCGCCTTCTCGACCTGCGCCCATTACCTCCAGGCGTCCATCAGATGGTAATCCAGTACGAACTGCATCCTGGTACCGGCGGTGCCGACATCGAGCTTNCTGTCCCCTACCCCACGGCGCAGGTCACGGTCCTGGCTGGTCCTGGAATTGACTCCGTTGAAATTCGCTCNGACCAATTAATNGANCAACCACCGGCCACCGACATNCCCGGAGGGCCTTTCGCATACTGGACNAGCGACGTTTTNGCNTCCGGNGACACGCTCCGGTTTCGACTCGGGCCTCAGCGACCCATGCTNTCNACGGCCTCCTGGTCGCTGTTGGCACTCGCAGTTGCTTTGCTTGCAAGCAGCGCAGCCTCAATCTGGGGAGTCCGATCATCTGAACAGCCTCAACAGCGGGCGCTTCTCGTGGCTGAGATCGCGCAACTAGACAGTGACCACGATGGTGGGCACCTAAACGACTCCGATTACCATGCCCGCCGGGGCCACGCCATTGAGCACCTGATGGAGACGCAAAGCGCACATTCAGTTACCCAGAGCAGTCCCGATGCCTGAGCCCGCCATCAAGATCTCCGGACTTAGTAAGCATTTTGGCCCAACAACGGCGCTCGCCGGCGTTGATATCAGTCTACAGCCCGGCGAATTCCTCACCATCTTTGGGCCAAATGGTTCGGGTAAAACGACGATGATGCGAATCATCGCATCACTCTCCCGGCCAAGCACTGGGTCGGTAGAGTTGTTCGGGCAAAACATTCGCAGGGCCCCAGCCCATGCTCGACAACGAATTGGGTTCGTTACCCACAGAAGCCTTCTCTACTCTTCTTTGTCTGGATTTCAAAACGTACATTTCTTCGCTCGCATGTTCGGTGTTGATAACGCTGCAGACCGCGCCCGTGAAATTCTTTCTGCGATGGGGCTGGAGCACCGCATGGACGACAAAGTATCTACCTATTCCCGGGGCATGGAACAACGATGCGCCATCGCACGGGCCTTGGTCCATCATCCCGACGTCCTCCTACTTGACGAGCCATTTAGCGGGTTAGATCCCGATGCGACTGCTCGCTTGCAGACGCTCTTGGCGGGGCCAGAGGGAGAATCTCGAACGGTAATTCTGACCAGCCACGATCTAACGTACGGAGCCAAGAACGCTGATCGGGTGGCGATCTTGATGCGTGGCCACTTGGGATTCACCGCTAATGTGGAGCAAATAGCGGAGGGGGCGATGCCCGATATTTACCGTGAGCACACAAGAGGGAATCGAGGATGAACATGGTCCGCTTCACCTTCATCTTGATTTCCAAAGATCTGCGATTGGAGTGGCGAAGCAAAGAAGTCCTAAGCTCCACTGTGTTTTTCGCGATGATCGCGCTTACTGTCATCTACTTCGGCTTCCAACCCGGCCGTTTCCAGGTCGCCGACGTTGGCCCAGGTATCCTCTGGACCGCATTTCTCTTTTCGGCCTTACTCGGGATGAACCGAATGTTCCAGGCCGAAAGTGAGCGTGGCGGGCTTGAGGGCCTCATGCTTTGTCCTATTGACCGTACGACGCTCTATCTAGCGAAATGCGGCACACTTTTTGTGTTGTTAACTACAACTATTGTAGCCACGTTTTTCATGTTCATTATTTTCTTCAACGTCCGGCTCTTGGGCCAATTACCTCAGCTTGCCCTGGTTGCTGTTCTCGGAAGTTTAGGACTATCAGCCCTCGGAACTAGTTTCGCAGCAATGGCGGCAAAAACTAGCG
>PBML01000001.1 GCA_002722645.1 Acidobacteriota bacterium | reverse complement strand
GTTTTTCGGATCCTGAAGCTCACGTTCTTTCTCGGCCAGTTCCTCGATCAGCTGGGCATGGATTTTCTCGGCGGTTTTGGCTTCCCCGGTAGAAACATTGAAAGCTTTCAGTGCCGACTCAGCATTGAGGAGGTCTTTGTAGGAGGGCCAAGCATTTTTATGCATTTCAGCCGTCTTGACTTTGTCTCGGCTTTCCTTCAATTCGTCATCAAGAGCAACCAAGTCTGCTTTCAGCAATTCACGTTCGTCCAGCAGCCGGCTGTAGTCTTTGGGACGTTCTTCAAGATGCTTGATTTTTGCCTGCAACTTCTCGATGTCTTTCAGGAGATCCGGTACTTTCCGGCTTTTTCCACGGGCAGTCTTCCGGAAGTACATGTCGCGTTTAGCCTCGAGGCTTTCAAGGAAGCCGCGCGGTTCAATTCCCGAAGTTGCCATTCCTGCTTTTAAAATCTCATCGTTGCCCAGGAACCCTTGGAGCTCCGAGAGACCGAACGCGAACACATCTTCATATAACTCTCGCGAGGTGCCGTTGAGAAATTTCGTGAGCGTGTCCTCGGGCTTGGGGAATTCATTTCCGGACTCATCGGTTATCTGCAGATCACCGGTGGAACTGTCGTCTTCCGTGCGGGTGATGCGAAACGTTTTGCCGTTGTCGTGGATCTCGAGGTATCCGCCGTGATTACCTCCGCGCAGGGGTTCGTAGCGATTGCCGCTGCGGCTCAGTCGAAAGCCGTACAACATCGCTCGCACGAAATTCATTAGGGTTGTCTTGCCGCCTTCGTTGACGGCGACGAAGATATTGAGCCCAGGATCAAGGCTATCGAAAGTCTGATCGGACCAGATACCAAATCCGTCGATGTGGAAGCGCTTGAAGATCATGAGTCGCCATCTTTGTCCAGAAGTTTGTTGATCGATCGCACCTCGGAGCGTGCCAGCACTCGATTCCAGTCAATGGCGCTCCACGGATCTTCACCGAGCGCCTTGTAAAGGTCAGGCGATCCCAGCAGTTCTTCGAGTTCCATCTCGATCGCCGCACTGACTTGATTCGGCGAACTGGAATCGAGGTCGTTGTCGATCGCGGCCGACACCCGGGGGCCTGGGTTGTGCCGGGCCTCTTCGGCAAGTCTTAGCAGATTNCCGAGCAGNTCCTGTTGCTTGCGCAGTTGATCGATGTCACGCGCAGGGCTGGTTTCATNATTCAATTGCCGCAGCCAAACCNNACCGTCGTGGGGTTCAGGAGCGTGCTTTTNNCGCAACNNTTCCACCAGNNCGNCGTGAGCCANNGGATTCCGCAGTTCAGCGTGAACCGGGCCTGAGCCGTTCAATTTCCATGAAACGATGTGCAGCCTGTCCGGACTATCCCCGCTGATTTCGTCGCTGATCTCGGCAAACATGTCCATGACGTCACCCACGGACTTAAGATCGTCAATCGAGTTTTCCCTCCGATGCCAACGGATGGTGTCGGTCGAGACGGGTGATATTTCGACTGATCCGTCGGATGCGACCTGGACAAGCTCGACACTGCGGGCCCCCTCCTCATTTCTATGAAGCCCCTGCACGTTGCCCGGGTAGTGCACGACTGGCCCTTTCTCTCGCAACGTCTTGCGTGTGTGCACGTGGCCGAGAGCCCAGTAATCAAACTCTCTTTCTACGAGGTCGGTGAGTTCGCAGGGGGCGTAAGAATCATGACCGGTTTGACCAGAGACGTTGGTATGCAGCACGGCGATGGAAAATGGACCTTTGGGCTTGCTGGGGAACTCGGTGGCAAGGTTCTTGGTTTCTTTACTGGTTCCGTACGAAACGCCGTAGACGTGGGCAAGAATTTCGTCATCCCGCATCAGCGGGATGACGTCGACCTTGGTACCAAAAAAATGCACTGATTCCGGGTACTCGATATTGCTGACGGTGTTGTCGAGCGGGTCGTGGTTCCCGGCGACGATAAGTGTCGGAATGCCGGCCGCCCCGAGTTTTTGAAGGCGATCGCGTAACTGGTACTCGGTGGACACGCTGGGGTGAGTGTTATCGAAAACGTCACCCGCCATGATGACGCCCGCGACCTTCTTTTCGATAGCCGTCGTTACGATCCGGTCGAGAGCTGCTATTGGTGCATTGATCAGGCGTGGTTCGAACTCGGTTGGAAGGCCGGTCAGTGTCTTGATCGTGGCCCCGAGGTGCAGGTCCGCACAATGGAGAAAAGAGAATGCCCGCATCAGGTTGTCATCTGCGCAGGGTCTCCCATGGCACGTGCATCTGTGTGCGCGCTAGCAGGGTACGAGAGAACTCCGGAACTAGTTTCCTTTGTTCTTTTGTTGGATCTGAGATGGCTTCGGGCCGTGCCGTTGGCGTGCCCGGACCTTCTCTTGCGCGCGCCTGCGCGACTTGCCGTGCGTCTGGCGCCAAATCTTGCCGCGTTGCGTTCGTCGGTCACCTTTACCCAAGGATATCTCCGGATTGTTTGAAACAGATATTAGACAACTCTTGCACGCCTATGACTGGCAGAGCAAGTAGAGCTCGTGGGGCCGGCGATAGGATGGGCTATTTTAGTCAGATCGCGCAAGGATTTCCTTGCCCGGCCTCCAATTTTCAGACCGAGCATTGTCCTCCCTAGTTTATTAGCGCGTTGAAGAGCAACTTGTAGGTCCCGTGTGTTTGGGCGCGATGCTGTGCCCGGATGCCAAGTAGGGCAACTTTGCCCTCACCGACCCGTGCTGTGATCACAGCAGCCCGTTTCGACAGGTGCTTTTCGCCGACCAGCCAGCCACTTTGCAGGATGTTGCGCTCAGCGTAGGTGACGACCCGATCGTAATTGTAGGCGTCGCTTGCTGTGATTTCGAAAGCAGGGCTGCCCCAGAAAAGGGCCAGCGCATCCTTCGGCATCCCCCAGGCGAGAGGGTTAGTGGCGTCGACATCGACGTGCAACGTCGAGCCGGGACAGAAGAACTCCATAGAATCCAACCCTGTAAGTGCGTTCCGAACTCCCAGGTCAAGCGCCCGAATGGCGAAGTCGGTGGCGCCCCCCATGGCGACAACGGTGCCACCGTTTTCGACGAAGTCACGGATAGCTTGTACGCCTTCAGTGCCTATGCCGCTGCGGTAGTCGGGCGGTGTGTTGCCGCCACGTCCACCACCCCGACCACCCCGTCCTCCACCATCCGTCCCCGGAAGCCCCGTGATCGCGGCCCACGAATCGTCCGGAAACACAAGAACGTCATAGCTGGCATTTAAGTCACCAGCTTGTATCTCGGCGTCCATTACCGAGGAGTACGGAAAGTCAAATTGTTCGAAGACCAGTCGAGTCCAGCCTTCCTCCATATTGCCACCGCCATAGCGCTGGTACATGCCGATGCGGGAATTAGAGACTCCGCTCAGGATCTCGGTCGAGGGCAAATCGGCGGCGACAAAGTCGACTCCGGTTCGGCGTGCTACTTCGGTCACAACCGGTGGCGCCGCCTCTATAATGAAGTCGCCGGGACGGAGATCGCCACTGGGTTGTGTGACCCGCTGCACGTTCCCCCCTTGTTCGAGCAGCAGGTTGACAGCACGGAAACTGTCGTTAAGTTGGCCATCGAGCACGTGGTAGGTGCTTTCCTCTACCGTTCCTGCCACTGGAATCGGATCCTCAAGCACCCGCAGGTCGCCGGTGACCGCACCGCCCACCGGATCGACCTGCACACCCATGATCTCAGCCATGGTGTGGGTGGAACTATCGTAGGGCCTTAGCGGCGAGCCATCTCGCGCCCTTGTCCACTCGTTGTCAGGGTAAAACGTCTGCCCTAGAAGATTGCGGATCAAGCCCATCTTGGGCTGCGCCAGCGAGACGACGAACGAACCCTCATCGTATAGGCGATTGCCTGCCTCAAACCGCGATTCGGCGATCTGAATCTCTACGTCTGACAACATCAATGTGTTGATCATCTTTACCGTCGTGAGCGGATCGTGTTGTGTCGACGGAATCACGAAAGCGTTCGTCGAGCCGGTCGCACCGCGCTCGGTTTGCCGGGTTGCTTTGAGATACTGGTTCCGCAGTACGGTCTCGCGATTTCGAGCTGCCATGTCCTGCAGCGCCCAAGCGGCGATCTTCTGCATCTCGACGATGTCCCGCACGCGCCACCACCCACCCGGCCATGGATTGGGCATGGTTGATTGGGCTTCGTACTCAGGCAGCTGGCGGGCCCCGCCCGACAATTGATCAGGATCAACGTACACGGGCGTCGCCAGCTGNGCGCTTGCCGACTCGGTNAACATCCCAGCGATGTTGTGNAACGGCGTGATCCAGTGCCAGCCNAAGTGGCCCCAGCCCGGATACTGAGCNGCGTTGATGATGCCCGCCTTACCGGCTTCTTCGAGTTTGTAGGCGATATGCGCGCCGTACCAGGAGAGCTCACGCCACATCAGTGGATCAGCGTAGGGGCGGATGGGATCGCNATANGGCGGCACGTACATTCGTGCACCGCCGCCNCCCATCTGATGGTGGTCGACATAAGCCTGCGGCGTCCACTCGCGGTACANCACCTTNGCAATGTAAGTGGATTCGACCAGATTCAGGAAGTCCCCGTCCCGGTTGTTATCGTGGCCCGNGTANGTGTGNTACAGCCAGGGNAGGCCTGCGCCTTCGTATTCAGTACCAACCCATTGNCGGTACCAATCGGTGACCCATACCTGGCCATCNGGATTGATGCAGGGCAGTAGAAGAAGCACGGTCTCATCGAGGATACGCAGGGCCTCCTCGTCGTTACGGGCAACGAAGTCGTAGGCGATTTCGGGCCCCGACTGGCAACCGGCGACCTCGGTGGAATGAAGGCCAAGCGACTGGCTGACAACAGCCTTTCCCTCGCTGATCATTGCCTTGATTTGGGCCTCTTGTATCCCGCGTGGATCCGCTAGTGTGCGACTGATTTCAGCGATTCGATTGAGATTGGCAAGATTCTCCGGAGAGGTGATAGTCACCAGCAAGAAGGGGTGACCTTCGGTGCTTGGGCCTAAGTTGGAGACCTGGATTCGATCACTTTCTTCTTCGAGGAGTTCGAAGTACTCAACTATCCGATCCCAGCGCGCCAAGATACGATCTGCGCCAAGTTGGTGACCGAAGAATTCGTCCGGTGGGGTAATCGAGTCTTGCGCNCCAGCAACCAAGGGAAGAAAGGAGATAAGAACAGCCGCCAGGGTGAGCGCAATGGCGAACGAACGGGGGGACACTGTGTTTTTTCTCATCGGTTGTTACCTGTCTTTGGTGAAGGCTGGGGATTAAACCAATGCTTATTTGTGCGATGGACAATACCAGGGTTTGCCCTCGTCACCGCTGAGCAACTATAGCCACAACCCGAGCTGGCCCTCCGGTTCCGTCTTTGATTTTCATCGGCAGAGCGATGATATCGAAACCAGCCTCCGGCAAGCCGTCGACATTGGTTAGGTTTTCGAGGTTGAAAACGTTTGCCGCTGCCAGTATTTGGTGCGCCTCGAACGTTGAACTATTGCCTGGGTCGATGCTTGCTGTATCGATGCCGACGCCGAAGATGCCACGATTAACGAGTGCCTGCGCTGCTTCGGGAGAAATGCCTGGGAAGTGGAGCGTGGCGACGTCTGTAGGTGTCGAGGATCCATAATAGGTTTCCCAATCTGGCCACCCTGAGGCCCAGCCCGTACGGACGATGGCTATGCTTCCTTCCTGCAGGGTGTCGTTACGCTGCTCCCACGCCTCGATATCATCCACTGAGAGAGTGGCATCGGCGCTAGCGTTTGACTTACTAGTTATGTCGATAACTACACCGTGAGCAAACAACCGCTCTATCGGGATGTCTGCATTTGCCCAGCCGTTTTCGCCGAAGTGAATCGGTGCGTCAAGATGGGTGCCCAGGTGTTCGGGTGAGCTGAAGGCTGCCGACGCATACCAGTAACCACCTTCACTCATCCCCCAATCGAGTTGTTGGTGTTCGAACCTGGATCCGGTTGGCCAGTAGAGGGAGTCGGGACTTAATGGATGGGTAAGGTCAATCAGTTCGGCCTTTCCCGGCATTAATAGCTCGTTGGTGATTTCTTCAAGCTTGAGTGATGGGAGGTTCTCAGCAGCCGGGGCACAGGCACCGACAGAGCTAGCAAGGAAGATCATTAATGCCACTAGGGGAGTATGTGGATTAGGGAGGGGGCAATTCATGTGTGGTCCTCCTGGGGTTCGATGGCGGGCTGCTTAGAGTGATGTTTGAGGGGAATGAGGGTGCACCATGGCAATTTTCATCGCCACCGTAGGACGAGGGCCCGAGGACGGCGCCATTCGACAAATTGAGGCATCTGAGATTTGAACCTCCGAGCACTTTAGGGTCGAATAAATCACAGTCGAGATCGGCTACTTCGTGGTTGGCTTTTTCTTTGATTGCGGTGAATACAAGGTTGTTTGGGTGATTCACGGCATTTACGTTTAGCTGCGACACATGTTTCGGAGGCAGAGTGCCGAAGCCGCGGCACGATTAGAAATCCAAGAAGAGAGAGGATACGACCAAAACCGATGATGCGGACAAAAATGAACAAGGGATACCGAGGCCGTCGCTTCTTCATTGCGCCGCTGGCGATTGGAGTCTTCGTGTGCGTCGTAGTAGCGCTCGGTGTCACTGCTACGGAGCAAGCTCCGATCCTTGTGCGGGTATTGATGGAAACGGAATTAGGCGAGATCGANATCGANCTCAATACCTTGAACGCGCCTGTAACCANCGCGAATTTTCTTCGCTATCTCGATGCCGGATATTACACGGGTGGTCGTTTTCACCGTTCGGCAAGGTTGGATAACCAGGTTCGNGACGATGTGTTGATCGAGGTCATTCAAGCAGGTACTAACCCCGAGTTTGGACGGCAAGGATTTCCCCCCATTGCNCTTGAGCGTACCCGTGACACTGGGTTGAAACACTTAGATGGCACCCTGTCGATGGCACGCGGCGGGCCGGATACAGCAAGGGCTAGTTTCTTTATCTGTATCGGTGATCAGCCGTCACTAGACTTCGGTGGCGCCCGAAACGCTGATGGCCAGGGATTTGCTGCCTTTGGCCGTGTGGTTCGCGGCATGGAAGTGGTTAGGCAAATCCACCAGTCACCTACACTTGAGCGGGAGAACTTGGCCCCGCCCATTGCCATTTCCCAAATGAGGCGGATCCAGTAAGGGGTTTNCGGCTAAATACCCATCACCTCGTTGATGTCAGTCTCTGTTGTCCTCGACGAGACAGACCTCATCTGGGGTGTTCGGTACAACGCAAAGAAATTCAAATGGCGCTTCGAGGACGTTGTACCAGTGAGGGGCCCCGGCAGGGATAAANACGGTGTCGTCGGCGCTCACTTCGTATTCCTCGCCGGCGATTCCCACTCGAGCACGGCCACGNAGCACGTATTGCTCNTGCTCGACAGCGTTAGTGTGAGCTGGCATTCCGCTCCCCACNGCATCCATCAAAATGCGGCGCATGACGAAGTTAGGTGCCCCGTCAGCAGGTCCAACGAGAACCTGGATGCGGGTGGCGCGGGCCCCGTTNAGAGTCTCGGTATCCACGTCNGCGGATTTCTTCACGGCTCCGGTGTATGTACTTCTCTGAATAGCTGACTCACTCATCGGCTTTCTCTTGTTTCGTCTGACGTTCCGACTTTTGGTCTTGGTCATCCGGCGAATCGACGACCGCACCGGGTGTTTCGGGCGAACCCTCGGTTGTCAGCGATGCCGGCATTGAGTGAATGTACAAGTCTCGCTTGGCGTAGGGAATCTCGATACCGAGGCGGTCAAATTCGTCTTTGACGCGGTCCGTGATTTCATCACCTATCGNACGCCTGTCCCGTGCGTTGGCGATCCAGACTCGTAGCTGGAGGTCGATGGCGGACTCAGCGAAGTTGCGGATAATGATTTGCGGCCCTGGGGAACTCAGTACACCGTCAACCTTCAAAGCTACATCACGAACGATCTCTTTGGCCCTGTTCTGGTTAGCGTCATAGGCAATCGAGATCGGAATCCGCAACCGGATGTTGTCNCCNGACGCGGTGTAGTTGACGATGTCCCGACGCATNATTTCGTTGTTGGGAATCACGAAGATTAAGTTGTCGGGGTTACGGATTTTCGTGGCNCGCAGGCCGATCTCAATGACGTCTCCCCAGGTTCCGGTACCGCGTGGCGTCGTCCATAGCTCGATCCGATCCCCAACGTGAAACGGTCGGTCCACGATNAGCAGCACGCCGGCGATCAGGTTGGACAGTGTGTCTTTGGCGGCGAAGCCGATGGCTACTCCGAGAACGCTAGCACCGGCAACGAATGGCATGATGTCGACGTTCATCGAGGAGAGCGCAATGACGATGCCCCCCGCCACCGTGAGGATCCGGGCGGCCTTGATGAGCAGGGGCAAGGCGGTATCGTCGAGGGTAGTCTCGGTCTTCGAGGCAACTTCTACCTGTAAAACGGTCAGCAGCTTGGAGATTAGGTTGGCGAGTGGCAGCGACAGAGCCACGATCCACGCCGCGATTACAAGGNTCGCCAGCCCCGCCAGTCCCCAGATGTGAGCGGTACGCCAGAAGACCCATGCGGTTACCGAAATCGATCCGATACGANGAATGGCCTCGATGAAATGGTCGTCGATCTGCGTATCGGTTTTCGACGAGAAAGATTTGTCGATGCGATTGAGTATCCATCGAAGTACAACGAAGACGATGACGCCGAGAATAAGTTGGCCGACCGTCTGAAGCACGCGAGGAAGAGCATAGTCTGCCGCCTGCAGCAACCACCGATCGATGTCGGCGCGAGTTATCTGAATACCGAACCCATCCATAGCATGAAACACTAGCAGGCTGCAGCAGGACCCTGAAAGAACATTTTCAGGTACGTCAGAAAGTACTGGAATTGTGATCGAGCGTTTGGAACTCAATGAAGCAGTTTGCCACTTGAAGCGGTGTGATTCGACGATGGCGCAATTGATTGAAGTTGTAGGCAAGTGTCGCCTCGATGAGAAACAGCGAAATGTTTCGTTCGCAGCGCTGGCACGATCGATTGTGTCTCAACAACTATCTGTCCAAGCTGCGAAAAAGACCTACNAACGTCTCACCAAAACCCTCGGCCAGCCGNAACCNCGGTCGATCCTCGAAGCTGATCCGAAGATGCTTCGCGGTGCTGGTCTTTCTTGGCAAAAGGTTTCCTACATGATCGACCTCGCCACAAAGGTGGACAGTGGGACTCTTTTGCTTGGTAAGTTGCGATTTCTCCCGGACGAAGAGGTGGTTGGCGAACTTACCCAGGTCAAGGGAGTTGGGGTCTGGACGGCACAAATGTTCCTGATCTTTCACCTGGGACGCCTCGACGTATTGCCCGTCGGGGACCTTGGGGTCCGNAATGGTTTTCGTGACGCATACGGGCTNNATGATTTACCGAACAACGAGACAATGGAGCGTATCGCAGCGCCNTGGAAGCCTTACCGGTCGATTGGCGCTTGGTATTTGTGGCGATTTAAAGACACCGTGGAAGCTGACGTATGAGCGATGTCTCTAGGCAGGAGTGGAACGATTTNCACACTTCGGTTATCGAGTGTCGTCGATGCCAGCGATTGGTGGAGCATCGGGAATGCATCGCTCGCGAGAAGCGCGCGGCATTTAGAGATGAGGAGTATTGGGGACGGCCGGTTCCTGGGTTCGGCGATCGGCAAGCGATGTTGCTGATTGTCGGTTTGGCGCCGGCAGCTCACGGCGCCAATCGGACTGGCCGCATGTTTACCGGTGATCGCTCAGGTGACTGGTTGTACCGTGCCTTGCATCGAGCAGGATTTGCCAATCAACCTAAATCTATTGATCGACGCGATGGCCTCGAACTCACCGGCGCTTATATCTCGGCAGCTGTCCGCTGTGCCCCGCCCGACAACCGGCCAACTACGATCGAGCGCGATGCATGCCAACCCTTTCTCGAACGTGAAATCGAATTTCTTGAGTCTGGTGGGCTCGGCATCCGTGTCATCGTTCCTCTCGGNCAGTTCGCTTATAACCAGGTGCTCCGGATATATAAAGATCAAGGCTACTTGGTGCCGAAACCGAAGCCGCGTTTTGGGCACAGCATTGAAGTCCCACTGAAGGTAACCGATACTGGCACGGGTCCTNNCGTGATAGCGAGTTTTCACCCGAGCCAGCAAAATACCTTTACCGGCAAGCTGACTGAGGAGATGCTTGACGCGGTTTTCAGACGTGCTCGAATGCTTGTCGAGGAGGGTGGTCCCTGACATCGAAACAAGACCGAACCTCGCGATTGAGATTGAAACTTGNCTTAGTTTTCAGTCAAAGTATCCTGTACACATACTGCATATGACGAGTTTATTAACGGAGGAAACATGCTGATCCGCAAACCGAAGGGCTGGGAAATTCCAGAGCGAGAGGTAACGCCGGAAGGTGCCTACTTGAACCGGCGTGAGCTCGTGCGATCGATGGGGTTTACAGCAGCGGGCATCGGCTCACTACTGGCTACTNGGTCTTTCGCCGAGGCTTCCGTTCAGCAGCGCATTCGCGGGGTGGACGAGGCGGTTAATTATCCTGACTGGCCCGCAGTGGATAAATACCCGGCCAAGAAGAGCACGATTTTTACAGAAGAGCTCACCGGTCGCGAGATTACCTCTGAGAATGTCACTCTGGCCTACAATAATTTCTACGAGTTTCGAACCGACAAGGCTAATGTTTGGCGTCATGTCGAGCGCTTCGAAACCCGACCTTGGGAGGTCGAGGTCGGTGGTTTGGTTAGTAACCCACAGACTTTTGATGTTGACGATCTGATCCGTAGCATGCCGCTTGAGGAGCGCGTCTATCGCTTTCGATGCGTCGAGGCATGGGCCGCCACTGTTCCGTGGACAGGTTTCCCATTCCGCGCCCTTATTGAGCGGGTCCAGCCGCAGAGCGAGGCAAAGTACATACGTATGACGACAGCGTTGCGCCCCCAGCAGATGATCGGTGTGGAGGAGCAGCCGTGGTACCCGTGGCCGTACCAAGAGGGACTTACTATCGAAGAGGCGATGAACGACTTGTGTTTGTTGGCCACAGGTGTCTACGGCAAACCGATGCCAAAGCAGAACGGTGCTCCCATTCGATTAATAACCCCTTGGAAATACGGATTCAAACAGCTCAAGTCGATCGTTTCGATCGAATTTACGGACGAGCAGCCGAAAACGTTGTGGAGCACGGTTACTCCATTGGAATATGGTTTCTGGGCCAACATCAACCCAGAGGTCGCACACCCGCGATGGTCACAGGCAACCGAACGAGTTATTCCCAACAATCAGAGGGTCCCGACACGTCTGTTCAATGGCTATGCTGAGTGGGTCGCTGATATGTATAGCGATCTGGAAGCCGAGTACGGTGAATGGCTCTACAGGTAAGCGATGCAGGCGATCGTTGCTGCAGAAAACTGATCAGGGACGTCGTTCGGCGATGACTTTGTCGACGTCGTGGGTTGGCTCTTGGCACGTGTAGTTTTCGCACAGGTAGAAAGTCGGTTGCTCATCGACAATCTTCTTGCCGGCCAGAAGTGGAATCTCCGCTGCGGCGTCCACCACATCTTCAGTCCTTGGGTCGAAGGCAAGGATCAGATCGTGTGGGCGAAACTGTCTCCATAAAGAACGCAGTGTGCCAGAAACTTCAGGTGATTCACTGTCGCCCATGAGAACAATCTCGTGTTGTGCCCGAAGGTAGTAATCGATCCCCGTGAGCATGTGGGCGAATCCGCTAGGAGCTGCTTTCATTTGATCTTGAAACGCATGCAGCACGTCACTGCCACATTGTCCGTAGCTTTCCTCACCGGTAATTGCCTGCAACCGCAATAGAGTGTTGGCAGCAACTGCGTTGCCGGAAGGCGTGGCGCCGTCGTGGCCTGGCTTCATTCGAGCTATGAGCTGCTCGTGATCAGCGCCCACGAAAAAGAAACAGCCACTGTCGTCATCCCAGAAAAGATCGACCATTTGGTCTGCCAGTGCCCGTGCTTGACGTAACCATTTGAGTTCGAAGGTAACTTCAAACAATTCGACAAGTCCCCAAACAAGGTTGGCATAGTCGTCGATGTAGGCGAGCAGATGGCTTTGGTTGTCGCGGTGGCTGTGCAGTAGGCGCCCATCCACGATCATCTTGTCGACTGCAAAATCGGCTGCTTGTTGAGCGGACTCCAGAAATCTCTTGTCCCCGAGAACTCGATATCCTTTCGCCATCGCAGCGATCATCAGGCCGTTCCAGTCTGTAAGAATTTTGTCGTCGAGGCCGGGATGAATTNTTCGGTCGCGGGCTTGCAGCAGCAGTGAACGGGAAGCGTTGAGGCTGGATTCGAGAGCCTCAGGTTCGACACCGAGATCGTCGAAGAACTCAGCGGCTGGTTTCGCAAGGTTGAGAATATTTGTGCTCTCCCAATTGCCGCTGGTGGTGACGTTGTAGACAGTGCAGAAGGCATCAGCTTGCTCGCCGAGTAACGCCTCAATTTCGTCGAGTTGCCACACGTAGAACTTACCCTCTTCACCCTCAGAATCAGCGTCGAGCGTTGAGTAATAGCCGCCCGTTGGTGACTGCATGTCGCGTACNACCCAGTCGAGTGTCTCGGTAGCAACACGGCGGTACTCTTCGTGGCCGGTTAACTGAACGGCTTCTAGATAAGTGATCGCTAGCAGTGCGTTGTCGTACAACATCTTTTCGAAGTGCGGAACGAGCCAGCGATCATCAGTCGAGTATCGGTGAAAACCGCCGCCGAGCTGATCGTACATACCACCGTATGCCATCCTGTCGAGTGACAGTGTTGCCATATGAAGTACCTCGGCGTCACCGTGGTGCCAGACATGCCGAAGCAAGAGGCTGATTGCCATTGGGTGCGGAAATTTTGGGGCGCCNGAGAACCCTCCAAATAGGGGCTCGAATCGATGCCTGTAGTGGGTAACGGCAGTATTAACTAGGTCAGCGCTCAGGATCTCTAGTGAAACCGACTTCCCGGCCCGTTGAATATTTTTTTCGATGTGTTCGACGATNTCGTTCGAGGCTGCCTCGATNGGGCCACGTTCCTGCTCATATGATTGCCTGACCGATTCTAGGACCCGTCGGAAGCCAGGCATTCCACCGCGATCATCCGGAGGGAAGTAGGTTCCGCCGAAGAAGGGCTTCAGGTCTGGCGTCAAGAAGACGGTCAGTGGCCAGCCACCGTGACCTGTCATCATCTGTACTGCCGTCATGTATATGTCATCTAGGTCCGGGCGCTCTTCGCGATCCACTTTGATGCAGATGAACCCATCGTTCATTTGTCTCGCAATTTCCTCGTCCTCAAAGGACTCTCGCTCCATAACGTGACACCAATGGCAGGCGGCGTAGCCGATACTCAGTAGTATCGGTTTATCCTCGAGCCGCGCTGCCTTGAGTGATTCCGAGTCCCACGGATGCCAGTTGACGGGGTTGTGAGCATGCTGCAGGAGATAAGGGCTTGTTTCCTGTGCCAGGCGGTTAGAAGGGCGAATGTCGTTCATGTCTCTAGCTTACCTTCTACGTTCTTTTGACGGTGTCGCATTGCGGCCGACGAGCCACAAAGGTAGCTTGAAGGATCCCCAGCACAGGCGAAAAGATGTCAAAAGAGCGTTTATCAAGCAGGGCGGTGCACCAAGTTGTCGGAGTGTGCGCTATGGCATTGCTGTGTGCTGGGTTCGCGGCTGGCCAGGAGCAAGAACCGCAGACAGGGTTCACAGCCGACGTTAATCTTGTCTTACTGCACGTGGCGGTCATTGATCCTCGGGGTTCCGATGTTCCCCCGTTGAGCGTCGAGGATTTCACCGTCTTCGACGACGGTGTCAAACAAACGGTTGAGTTGTTTGTCGCGCCTGCCGACGCGCCGCTCGACGTCGCGTTGGTTCTCGATTCTAGTGCAAGTATGAAGCCTGTTGAGATGCTGGCACGTCGTGCTGCGCTGTCATTCCTAGGCCGTCTAGCTCCGGACGATTGCGCCTTCGTTTTGCCGTTTTCAGATACTGCGGGACCTGGAAGATGGGGACGGTCAGCGGACCCTGACCTACGTATGTACATCGGCAGAATTCGTTCGCAAGGTGGCACAGCTTTACATGATGCTCTTCTCGAAGGTCTCGCTCAGCTCGAACGGGCCAGCCCCAATGATCTTGTTGCGGTCGCCAGCGAAGCCGAAGAAGGCCTAGACTCGGAAGAGCGAGAGGAATCTGGTATCAGACTGGACAGCGAGCCACCAGTGAAAACTGCGGGCCCCGACAAGGTGGCGGCGTCTGGGGACACTCCGGTTATCACGTTACCCCCTCGACGGACCTCGCTACTCCACGAGGTTGGCGATGCCGTTCGTTACCTTGATCTCAGCGCACCGCCCCCGGTTATCGGCTGTGGTAAGCGACTCCCTCCGGGCACCTTGACAACCGCAGCCAATGCTCGCCGCAAGGCACTCATCCTACTTAGCGATGGGGCCGACATGGACAGTAAAGCGGGTTTCTATGACGCTCTCGGGGCGGCCCGCGCAGCGAGTGTTCCGGTGTTTCCAGTGGCTATGGGTTACGCCAACGACGACCCTAGTCTCAAGGATCACCTTGAGGAGATTGCTCGTGCAACAGGCGGCAGGATGGTTCAAAACGGAAAGCCGGGCGAACTTGGGGAATCATATGATCAAGTAGTGAGTCTGCTGCGATCGTATTACCTGATCGGATACAGTCCGGATCGCCTGGGATCTTCTGAGCAAACCCCGTCAGGCGGGCGACCGCGCTGGCATGATGTCACTGTGGCCCTGCGCCGCCCAAACTTCGAGCCGCTTGTTCGGCCTGGTTACTATCGCTGATATTGNCAGGAGCTTTTATAGCAGGGACCAGTGGGCACCGACAGCCTCCTAAGCTGCCTCGAACCCTCCTGTACAAGCGTTTCTTTGCCTGGTCTTTATCGAAGCTCCAACGATGCTACGGCGATGAGGTTGACGGGCGAAAGAAGGAACTGCTTGGCGCACTGCACGGAACTGTTATCGAGATAGGCCCGGGTGCTGGGGCGAACCTTGAGTTCTACCCGCACCATGTGAGTCTTGTCCTGGTCGAACCCAACCCCTATATGCGCCCGCATCTTGAGGAGATGGCCCGAAAACACGATGTTTCGTTCGAGATCTGTGGTGAGACCGCTGAAGACTTAGACCTAGCTGATGCTAGCGCCGACTTTGTGGTCTCTACCCTAGTGCTGTGCTCGGTTGACGATCCGGAGGCGGCCTTGCAGGAGGTGCTCCGGGTGCTAAAACCAGGAGGACGGTTCATCTTCGTGGAACACGTTGCCGCACCTCATGGCACGACAACACGGAAGTGGCAGCGGCGGTTGCGGGGATTTTGGCGTTGCATCTGTGACGGCTGCACACTCGATCGCGAAACCTGGACCGTTATCGAAGAAGCAGGCTTTGCTACCTGTGAGATCGAGCATTTTGAAGCCGAAGACGCCCCGCTCGTCAAGCCGCATATCGCCGGCATTGGGATGAAGGCCTAGTAACCTCGGATGGTTACCGCTACCCCGTTTCATTTTCATTGAGAAAAAGGCCGCGCTCGTCACACACGAAGTTGTCCGTTCATAGGCTCCTAGCTTCCAATCATTGAAGATACGGCTGCGCCTACTGCTTCCAACCAGGGCTCGGGGAAAATACCGATTGCCAAAATCATCAACATCAGCGCGGTGAGCGCGACCGAGCTTCCCAGTCTGGTGTGAATCGGCGAAGTTTCACTAACCAAGTTAGTTTTCCGCCGGGAGGCGTCGCTGGTTACTTTAGGATCCATGTATATCACCACTAGGACTCTGAGGTAATAGAAGATTGCGATAGCGGAAGCCAATACCATGGCGATTGCCAGGTCGGTTCGGCCAGCGGCAATGGCGGCGCTCAGTACTGCGAACTTGGCAAGGAATCCGCCGGTCGGTGGGATGCCGGCGAGGGACAGCATCATTACGCTGAGCACCATGGCCAGGCCAGGGTGTCGTCGACCCAAACCTCTGTAGGCGTTGATATCGTCGATATCGGAATTGGCGTTGGCCGAAAAGACAGCAACGACACCGAACGTTCCCAGCGTCATTGCAACGTAGATGATGAGGTAGAAAACGACCGCTTCAGTGCCAACTACACCACCCGCCGCCATGGCAACAAATAGGTAACCGATGTGTGCTATCGACGAATAGGCCAGCATGCGTTTCATGTCTGTCTGCAACAGTGCCAGTAAGTTGCCTCCGAACATGGTCACGACGGCGAGCNCCCCCAGCACGGAAGGTAACAACGCGTCGTCGGCGGGCACACCGGAGAGGAGCCGCAGCAGCGCGGCAACCACAGCCCCTTTCGACCCAGTAGCGATCAGTGCGGTTACTGGCGCTGGTGCACCCTGGTAAACATCCGGTGACCACATATGAAACGGAACCAACGCCAACTTGAAAGCGAAACCGGCGATAAGCATCAATACGCCGACAGCGGCCCAGATTGCCTCTGGTGAGCCGGCTGTTGTGAAGGCGTCAGCGCTTAGAGCAGCGACATCAGCGAGCACCAAAGATCCGGTTGCCGCGTAAAGTAATGCGATTCCAAAAAGCAATAACCCCGACGCCATGGCGGCAAGGATGAGGTATTTGATGGCGGCTTCAAGCGATTGCCTCTCGGTTCGTAAATAAGCCAGCAGGCCATAGAGTGAGACCGTCAACGTTTCAAGGCCGAGAAACAGCGACGCGAAGTGGGTGCTACAAACCAGAACACCCATACCGAACGTGGCGAACAATAAGAGTGAATAGTAAGCCTCACCTGCGCAACGGCGGGCACGAAGGTAGGGATGCGAAATAATCGCCAAGATCCCAGTTCCGGAGAACAGCAGCGTCATGAATAGAATCGAGTAACTGTCGATGCGCAGCAAAGGCGTCACATCACGTGGGGCAAGGGGNCGCACGCTGACGATCGACGCCAAGGCGATTCCGATTCCTANAATCGTTAACCAATGCAGTATCACCCTTCGGGCACCGTACGCACCGGCGAGCATCACCACCGCACCCATGACGGCGACCACGATGAGCGGTAGAAGGGCGACCAGATCGGTGTTACTCATGGTCGTGACTCCTGCTCAGCTTCCATAGTTGTTGTGGTCGTTGCAGTCCGAGTGCGGCCTCGCAGGATTTCTGGGTCAGCGGGATTAAAGGTAACGTCGCGAATTACTAGCTGGTCCAGCGGCAACCTGGCGCTCTTGAGCGCGGGCTGCGGGAATAGCCCGAGAACAAACACTAGAATCGCTAAGGCTCCGAGCACGATTAGCTCGCGGAAGCCAAGATCTATCACCCGAGCTTGCGAGCAGGCAGGACCTTTTAAGACTTGCTGCACCAGTTTCAGCATTACTACGAGCCCCAGCACGATGCCGGCGACGGCTACTACCACAAGGCTGGGCGAAGCCGGAAAGCTGCCTAGCAACGTCAGCAGCTCTCCAATGAAATTGCCCATCCCCGGGACCCCGACCGAAGCGAGCACAAAGACCAACGCGAATGCAGACAGCCGCGGTAGCTTCGACCATAGACCGCCGAGTTTGTCCAAAGCTCGGGTATGGAAACGTTCGTGGATCATTCCGGCGATAGCGAACAACGCTCCGGTTGCTAGACCATGTGCGAGCATCTGAAACACGGCGCCTTGCAATGCCATTAATCGCCAGGTTGAAACACCCAAGACTACGAACCCCATATGACTAACGCTTGTGTATGCGATTAGCCGCTTTATGTCGGTTTGTCCGTAGGCGAGCACAGCACCGTAGATAATGCCGATCACACCGATGATGGCGATTGGATCCGCGTACGCGGCTGCTGCCTCAGGGAACAGGGGGACGGCAAATCGGATGAGCCCGTAACCGCCAGTTTTTAGGAGCAATCCCGCCAGTAGGATGCTACCTGCTGTTGGGGCTTGGGTGTGTGCGTCTGGCAGCCAGGAGTGGAACGGGAAAAGCGGGAGCTTGACCGCGAAAGCGACGAAAAATCCAAAAAACAACCAGCGCGCCGTGGCGAAAGGCAATGGTGTGCCGAGCAGTTCCAGGTAGTCCGTGGTGAAGATCCCACCCGACTGCGCGTGGGCATATGAGAGACCGATGATGGCCACCAGAAGGAACAGGCTGCTAGCCATCGTGAAGATTACGAACTTTACGGCTGCACGCACCCGATCCTCATGGCCCCATACCCCAATGAGGAAATACATCGGCACTAGCATCAGTTCCCAGAAGAAGTAGAAGAGGAACAGGTCGAAGGCGAGAAAAACGCCCATGATGCCCGCCAGTGCGGTCAACAAGCAGAGGTAGTGGAGTCCGGGAGAGTGTTTGATCTCCCGCCACGACATCAGCACTGCGACACAACCGAGGAATCCGGTTAGTACAACGAATAAAACGTTCAATCCATCGAGTGCCAGGTGATAGTCGACGCCAAGCTGTGGGATCCAGTTGAAGCGTTGTTGCAGCACTGGTTCGGGGGTGGTGGCGATCGTGGCACTCAGCGTTAGCCAGAGCCAGAGCGCCATGCAGAAGGTGGNTGCCATGGAAAGAAGCGCCACCCATCGCGCCGTGCTCGGGGATCGCCGTCCAAAGAGCCACGCTCCAATGCCGCCCACAAACGGCACTGCAATCAATGCGCTTAATGTCACTGGAAGCATCGTCTTAGCTCCATAACCAGGACAGGAAGAGCAGGGATGCTCCAACCACCATTCCAGCAGCGTATGTGCGGATGCGACCATTTTGGCTGAGAACCAACAGGTAGTGTGAGAGCCGCACCGAACCCACTAGCATGTCGAGACCATCGTCAACAGGATCGTGACGCAACCAGTGGGTAATCGTGCGGTACGGTGTGACGATAACCATCGAATACATCTCGTCTGCAGCCCAACCGGAGCGCAATACTTTCGCAATGGAACGTCCAATCGGTGAACGTGCGAGACGTTCTTTCCAAGAGGGGCGGATCACATACCAGTGATAAGCCATTATCAGTCCAAGCAGAGCGATTGCAGCAGAGACCGCCTGCAGCGTTAGCTCGGCGCGGTGAACTTGTTCGCCCGTTCCGAACACCGAACTGGTTCCGAGGCCGTAACGTTGCTCCGCCGACGCGAACACGGGGTGTAGGAATTCACTAATCGCCTTAATCCAGCGGTCGCCGCCCAGTGTGTCCGGCATCTCTAGGAAGCCAACGAGAAGTGAGACGGCGGCGAGCACCACGAGCGGGTAAAGCATTAAATCGCGAGGCCGATTGATTTCCTGGTCGGTAGCTAGACTCGCGGGACCGGAAAAAATCATGAAGTACCAGCGGAAAGCGTACAGAGATGTCAACGCAGCCGTTACGAGGAGCAACAGCAGCAACCCAGGTCGCGCAAATGGCGCTTGCAAGGTTGACCAGAAAATCGCGTCTTTCGAATAGAAGCCTGAAGTGATCAGCGGTAACCCTGCTAGAGAAGCGGTGCCGACGGCGGCGACCGCGGCGGTTCCCGGCAAGGCACGGCTACGCCTCAGTCCGCCCATGCGCCGAATGTCGGTTTCTTGGACGCAGTGAGTGACATTACCTGCCGACAAAAACAGCAGCGCCTTGAAAAAAGCATGAGCAACAAAGTGGAACATTGCCGCTGTGAAGCCCGCGACACCCAGCGCTACGAACATGTAACCGATTTGGCTGATGGTTGAGTAGGCGAGCACCCGTTTGATGTCGTTTTCAAAGAGCGCTGTGCACGCCGCAAAGAAAGCCGTCAGAGCACCTAGAGTGGCGACTGTGCCGAGCACCGCCGGTGCTAGCAAGAACAACTCATGGGTTCGAGCGATCAAATACACGCCGGCGGTTACCATGGTGGCAGCGTGTAGCAAGGCGCTCACCGGCGTCGGGCCCGCCATCGCATCGGGCAACCAAGTTTGCAGTGGTAGCTGGGCAGATTTGCCAAGCGCTCCAACTAGTAATAGCGCGCTGACTATGGTTGCTGTAGAACTGCCGAGAGGCCAGGAGCGCAAAGCTTCCGCAGCGATTTCGTCGAACTGTAGGGTGCCCAGTTCAAATGCAATGAACAAAATGGCGATCATCAGGCTGGCATCGCCAATTCGGGTGATGATGAACGCTTTTCGCGCCGCGGCACCGTTGGCTGGATCTTGGTACCAGAAACCAATGAGAAGGTAGGAACACACGCCGACTCCTTCCCATCCGAGGTACAGCAACACCAAGTTGTCAGCTAGCACCAGTGTCAGCATAGCGGCGATGAAGAGGTTCATGTAACAAAAGAACCTGGCATAGTCAGTGTCGTCGACCATGTACGCGGCTGCGTATAGGTGAATCAGGAAACCGACACTGGTTACCACCAGGACCATAAGGGCCCCGAGCGCATCAAGTTTGAACGCTAATTCGATGCTCAGACGGTCAACGGCAAACCAGGTATAGAGGTGTTCGGAGACAAACATCACCTCACCGCTAGTTCGTTCCAAGGCATTGCTGCCCTCGGAGGAAGCGAGGCTCGGGAATGCATTAAGGAACAGCGGCAGGCTGTTACCCACCGACACAACCCAGCTCGCCAGCACTGCCGCGCATGCAACGCTAGCGGTCACCTTCTTGTTGATGTGGTTTGCTGATAGAGCTAAGAAGATGGCGCTGGCCAATGGGACAGCGATTATCATCGAGATCGGCATTACGCTTGGAGCTCCATCATTAGCCGCGCATTAGGTTAAGGGCATCGGCATCCAGAGTTGAGACTCGTCGGTAAATCTGCAGTATGAGAGCGAGACCAACTGCAACCTCGGCAGCGGCCATTGCCATAATGAACATTACGAAAACCTGGCCGTCAGGTTGCTGCCAGTGAGCCGATGCAGCGACGAACGCGAGCGCCGATCCGTTGAGCATAATTTCAAGCGATAGAAGCATGAACAGTAGGTTGCGTCTCAACAAGACGCCGAAGATTCCGATGAGCACCAAAATTGCCGAGACGATCAGAACGTGCGATGTGGGAACAATTGCCATTAGTCGCGGGCCCCCAGGAAGTAGGCCCCGACTAGCCCTGCGAGCAGTAGGACCGAAGCTACCTCGACGCCAATCAGATAGGTCGTGAACAACGTCGTTCCTACTTCGCGCGGCCCAATCGTTGTCGGGGTGATCGCTTGGGTACCAGTGGCGGCGAGGCTGCCGATGACTAGCACCGCTAGGGTGCTGGTGAGCAATGCTGGTACAACCCAAACACGTGGTGGGAGCCAGCGTCGTTCCTGTTCTCCAGAAGCTGCTGGTCCGGCGACCATCATGATTACGAATAGAATGACGACGACTATAGCGCCAGCGTAGACGATGATCTCAAGGGCGGCGATGAACGGCGCGCCAAGGGCAAGGAAATCGATTGCTAGGGCGAATAGAGCCAGGACCAAGTAAAGGACGGCGTGTAAAGCATTACTTCGGGTAACCGTTAGGAAAGCTCCGAGAACAGCGAATGCGGAAGCGATGTAAAACACCTGGGTCATGGTAGAAGATCCCGAACATCGACCGAAGACTCCTCAGCTATGGCTTCGTGCTTGTCCTTGCTGCCGATCTTTACGCCGGCGTGGTGGTAGAAGTTGTATTCAGGCCGTTTCCCAGGCCCGTCGATAAGCAGATCGTCTTTCTGGTAGATCAGGTGTCCGCGCTGGTGCTCGGCCATCTCGTAGTCGGGTGTTAACTGAATGGCATAGGTTGGGCAGGCTTCCTCGCAAAAACCGCAATAAATGCAACGTGAGAAGTTAATCTGGAACCACTCCGGGTAGCGGCGGCCGTTTTCATCTTCAGTCGCNTGCAGCGCTATACAATCGACCGGGCAGACGACGGCGCACAAGTAGCAGCCGACGCAGCGTTCCTCGCCGTCGGGGTCACGTGTTAAAACGATACGGCCCCGGGTGCGTGGTGAGACCATTGCTTTCTGCTCCGGATAACAAATCGTTGCTGGGCGCCGGAACTGGTATTTGAAGATGATCCACATTCCACGAAGCAACCCTGTAATGGTTGCCCAGGGTGGATAGTGGGTGCGTACGTTCATGGTCAACTTCCTGCTCCGCGTGTGACCACGAAGGCCCCAGTGACCATAAGGTTGAGCAACCCTACTGGTAACAGGACCTTCCAGCCGAATGCCATTAGATGGTCATATCGGAACCGTGGCAGAGTTGCCCGGNCCCAGATGAACAGGTAGATGAAGAAGCCGACCTTGATGGCAAACCAGACCGCGGCCGGTAAGAATGGCCCATTTCCTCCACCGAGGAAAACGGTGGTTGCGATCGAGCCAATCAGNATCATTCCCAGGTATTCACCGAGGAAGAAGAGAGCGAACTTCATGCTGCTGTACTCGGTGTGGAAGCCAGCGACGATCTCATTCTCTGCCTCTGGCAGATCAAACGGCGCCCGTTTCAGCTCGGCGAGCCCGGCGATCACGAAGACGATGAAGGCAAACGGTTGGACCACAATGTAGGGGAGACCCTGCTGAGCCACGACGATGTCTCGCAGATTGAACGATCCAGCAATCAACACGATACTGGCTAGTGAAAGGCCCATNGCTAATTCGTAGCTAATCATCTGGGCGGTAGCCCGGATGGCACCTAACATTGCGTACTTGCTGTTTGATGCAATCCCCGCCAGCATTACGCTGTAAACACCGATCGAGGACATCGCGANAAAAAATAGCAAGCCGATGTTGAGGTCGGCGATAGCCCCTGACTCGGTGAAGGGGACGACCGCGAATGCACCGAGGACAGTAATCCCGAGGATCATCGGAGCAATGATGTAGGGGACTGGATCAGCGAAGGGCGGCACCCAGTCTTCTTTGGTTAGCAGCTTGATGGCATCGGCCACGGTTTGCAGGATGCCAAACGGGCCAACNCGGTTNGGCCCCAGTCGAAGCTGAAAGCGCGCCAGCAGGCGGCGTTCCACCCATACCAACATTGGGCCAGCAACCAGCAGCACGGTAAGCGTCAACGCCATCTGGGTCAGTAGCTCAGCCTGCGTGCTCATGATTCGACCTTAACTGACTTGAGGCGCATCCACCTGGGCTGTTGCCACCAGCGTGTTTCGGCATACCCGGCGGGTATTACAGCCACGTTATCCGGTAGCGCGTTATCGATATCGATCACTACGTTGAGACTGGTCTCAAAAATTTCGCCAATCAGCCGCACACGGTAGGCACAGCCACCAACTAAGCTGAGACGCGCGGCCTGCTTCGAATGGAGTCGCAAATAGATGTCGGGTGCCAGCTCTGCTAGCGCTGGACTGCGTCGCGACATCGATTCGCTGCCAAAGATCTCGGCAGCGGCGCACACCAGAACGGTGTCATCTTTCTCGCGTGGCTTGGTTACTGGTGGCGAACTGATCGCGTCGCCGATGGATTGGTTCTCATCTACACCGCCGCTGTTGGAATTGAAGATACGAAGTCCCGGGTCCCCGCCGTGCAACGGTCCGCCAACCTCAATCTGAAACTGGTTAATTGCCTCATTCGAGTTCCACCCCGGGGCCCAAACTTGGCCAAGCAGCTCAGGTGGTATGCGACCGGTGAAACCTTCCATCGAAAAGGCAAACGGGGTTTCGGGGTCATCTGATGTTTGCCGCGCGACGGGGAGCTCCCCATCGTGGCATAGGTGTTTGCCACTGCCGGGCTTGTTGAGCTCGTTAGGTTCGCTAGTTGCATTCCGGCCCGAATATCGTTGGCTCATTCGGGGGATGGATTGATGGTTAAGCCGGAACCCTGCAGGGGGCGCTACTTTTGTAACTCCAGAAAATAACGGGTGGGCCGTTTCCATTGCAGCTGTGACTTCTTCGAAATGCTGCCAGGTGTCGTGTTTCTCTTGTCCAATTGCAGCAATAATGTTGCCTACCGTGCTCCAGGATGGAACGACTTCCTCTGCTGGTCGTAGCACCTGGTAGAAGCGTTGAATCCGACCTTCACTGTTGATTAGCGTGCCGTTCGATTCTGGGATCGTCGCGGCCGGAAAGGTATGGGTTGCCAGCGATGAAGTCGCGGTGACCATATGATCCAGTACAACGAGTACGTCGAGGCGCTTCAGGGTATCGGCAAGGTGTTTGTGATCCTCGTATCGTTCGAAGAGGTCATTTTCAACGACTATAAGCGCTGAAACCTCACCAGCTTCGATGGCGCGGATGACCGAAGTAACGCTCATTCCTTGCCGATCATTTAGTAGCGATACGCCAAGGGTATTGGCTTCGGAAACTGACATCGCGAACCAGGGCTGAATTCCGTTACGGGCTTGCAGTGCCTCTATGGTTTCAAGTGAGGCTTCAAGAATCTCGGCATCTCGATGTTGTGTGCCGGTGATCACCAGTGGGCGCTGAGCAGTGGCGAGCGCTGCCGCAATAGGATCTTTGCAATCTTCTGCGCTCAAGCTGGCGGCAATCGCTCGCCCTTTAGTGGCAATCGAACTTGGGTCCCCCGATTCGAATGAAGTGGCGAATCCGCCGACGCGACCAGGAAGGAGACCGATTACATGAATCGGAGCT
Source organism: Acidobacteriota bacterium (assembly GCA_002722645.1). GTDB lineage: Bacteria > Acidobacteriota > UBA890 > UBA890 > UBA890 > UBA890. The sequence continues at coordinate 19,932 of PBML01000001.1, read as the reverse complement.
CCGGTAATCGCATGGGCCCGAAAAATTGCAAGATCAAGCAAAGGGGCTTCGTGAGTCAGGTCGGCACCAAGCACCACGATCGCGTCGGACTTTTCGATTTCCTGGAGTGTTGGCACGTGAAAGACGCCAGCACGGGCCGCATCGGCGAAACGTGCGACGAGTTGATGCTCGGGCTCCGCGATCCCGGAGCAGAAATGTTCCGCGCCAGCAAGGGTTTGGAGTGCGAAGTTCGATTCTAGGCTGGCTCGTGGCGAGCCGATGGTGGCGAGTTTCCCTGCCACAGCCGCTGCGCGAACCGCGCTAGAGGCCTCGTTCCACGTACGAACGACTGAGATGCTGAGATCGTCTCCGTTGCGTTGCGGCGTTTGCGGTTTCAGCGTTCGATCGTCAGCGTTGACGTGCTCGTAGCCGAAGCGCCCCCGATCGCAAAGCCAGTAGCCATTTACTTCAGAATTGTAGCGGCTAGTGACACGGCGCAAGCTACCCTCCCGCGCACTGATGAGGGTGTTGCAACCGAGGCCGCAGTGGCCGCAAATTGAAGGTGCCGACTGCAGGTCCCACTTGCGGGTGTAGTGACGACGGTACGTTTTGTCAGTGAAAACGCCGGTGGGACACACCTCAACTAGGTTTCCCGAGAACGGCGATTCCAATGCCCCTTCTTCGACACGACCGAAGTACACGCGGTTGCGCGACGCGAAGGCGCCGAGATCGTGGCCACCGGTGTGGTCAGTGTAAAAGTTTACGCATCGGTAACACTGGATGCAGCGATTCATCTCGTGGTGGATAAGCGGCCCGAGGTATTGATTTTGATAGGTTCGCTTGCGGCCCCGGTATCGGCGGTGGGAGTGGCCAGTCATCACCGTCATGTCCTGCAGGTGACACTCGCCCCCTTCGTCACAGACCGGGCAGTCGTGTGGGTGGTTGATCATGAGCCACTCGATGACTGAACGACGAAACTGTGTGGCCTCGGGATCATCTATGGCTAGTCGGGCACCCTCAGTTGCTGGTGTCATACAACCCATTACCAGCCGTCCGTTTTCGTCTTGCTCGTCCCGGTAATGCTTCACTGCGCACAGCCGACACGCCCCGACTGAGCCCATCGCCGGATGCCAGCAGAAATATGGAAGGTCAAGCTTGTGGTCGAGCGCCGCCTGCAGCACATTGCGGCCCTCGGCTACCTCGTACGTTTCCCCGTCGATCAGTATCGTGGGCATGGTCAGCTCTCGACCTTGGTCACAAAGGGTGCTGTGAACTCGGGAGGTTTTTTTGAGTCGAGCCCCTTCGCCACATAGGCTTCGAACTCCTCGGGGAACTTCACAAGGGCTGAAATCAGGGGCCCTTCGGCACCCAGAGCGAGGGCGCAAAAAGAATTGGGACCGATGATCCGCATCTCCTGATCCAGCAGTTGTAGATCACCCTTTTGGCTGCGACCCTCGACAAGATCACGCAACAGGCCTTCAATCCACGGGAGTCCTTCGCGGCACGGAGTGCACCAGCCGCAGGATTCCTGGGCGAAAAAATGCATAAGGTTGAGAACCATGCCCACGATGCTNGTGTTNTGGTCCGCGACGATGACGCCAGCGGTTCCGAGCCGATTGCCAGCTTTTTCGAGATTGGTGAAGTCGAGGGGCGTATCGAGCTCATCGGCCGTCATNAACATCGTTGAAGCACCGCCCGGTATGGCGGCTTTGAAATCGTGTCCATNCCGCATGCCACCGCAATGCTCNTAGACAAGTTCGCGCAGTGTCACGCCTATCGGAAGTTCATAGNTNCCGGGGNGCTTTACCATGCCTGAGACGCAGTAAAGCTTTGTTCCGGAGTCCTTGGTGAGTCCGAGCTTACGGAACCACTCGGCGCCGTTAGCGACGATGTGCGGGAGGCAAACGAGGGTCTCGATGTTTTGNACGATCGTGGGTTTGCCCCAGAGACCCGCGATAGCCGGGTAGGGGGGACGTGACCGTGGGTTTGGCCGCCTGCCCTCAAGAGCATTCAACAGCGCTGTTTCCTCGCCGCAGATGTACCGTCCGGCGCTGGTGTGAGTGTGTAGCTCGAATGACCAGTGGCTCCCGAGAATGTTGTCGCCNAGAAACCCAGCGGCGTATGCCTCTTCAATGGCAGTCTCCAGCAGGTGCGNCCCNGTCTCATATTCCGGGCGCAGAAAGATGTAGCCGATGTCTGCCTGTAGTGCCCAACCGGTGATGATCATCGATTCAACCAACTGGTGTGGATTGCCGTGTATGAGGAGCCGGTCCTTGAACGTGCCTGGCTCCATCTCGTCACCGTTCGCAATNATGTACTTGGGCCTTGGTGNATCCTNGCCTTGGGGGACGAACNNCCATTTANTGCCGGTGGGGAAACCGGCGCCGCCGCGCCCGCGCAGGTTTGAGCCCTTAACGATTTCTCTCACCTTGTTAGGTGGCAGCGTTTCTACAGCCAGGCGCATGGGCTCATAGCCGCCGGTGGCACGGTAGCCGGCGAAATCGAGAGGCGGATTTCCCTCAACGATGTGACGTGTGAGAACCGGAGTGATCTCAGCCACGATCTCCTCCGTGGCCGCGAACGGCTTTGAGTATCGAATCCACAGCATCGGGGCTGACTCGATCGTAAAGATCGTCATTGATCATCAGGGTCGGGGCGTTGTCACAGTTGCCGAGGCAAACAACTGGCAGCAGGGTGAATTCTCCGTCCTCCGTGGTATCTCCATATTCGATGCCCAAGCAATTGCGCAAACGGTCGCGGACACTCTCGTACCCGCACATCCAACACGACACGCTGTCACACACCTTTATGACATGATTGCCAACGGGTTTTCGAAACAGAAGGTTGTAGAAGGTAGCCAACCCTTCGAGGTCGCTGGCAGGAAGCTCAAGGTACTCAGCGACGTCCTGTAGAGCTGCGTCCGAGATGTATCCATCGCGTCGCTGCACCCACCTCATGACGCTCACGGAAGCGGCACGTGCGTTGTGGTAGTGGGTGCGGATCTCGTCGAGCTGGGTTTTATCTCCGGCGCCGAAACTCATCGATCAATGTCCGAGAGTACGTAGTCGATGCTACCGAGGATAGTTATCAGGTCGGCGATCAGACCGCCGCGTGCAAGCTGCGGCAGTATTTGCATATGCGCAAACGACGGAGTGCGGATACGCAGCCGGTAAGGCGAAGTGCCGCCGTCGGCAACGACGTAGTAGCCGTTGTTGCCTTTCGGAGCCTCAATGCCGACATGTGCTTCGCCGGCGGGGATTGTGAAACCCCACGAAACTCCGACGAAGTGGTGAATCAACGTCTCAATATTGATCATCGTCTCAGCACGGGCAGGCGGCATCGACATATGGTCGTCGGCGATGTATTTGCCTGCCGGCATGTTCTTCGCTGCCTGTCGGATAATGTGCAGGCTCTGCCGAATTTCCTCGAAGCGCACCGCGGCCCTTGCGAAGCAGTCACCACCATCGGCAATCGGTATCTCGAAGTCGAATTGGTCGTAACCCGAGTACGGACGTTTCTTGCGGAAGTCCCACTCGAAACCGCAAGCGCGCAAATTCGGACCAGTAACGCCCCATTCGATTGCGTCGTCTAAGCTGATCGCCCCGACGCCTTGAGTACGTGCCCGAAAGATTGGATTTCCTATTAACAGGTCCTCATATTCCTTCAGCCGCTTTTCGAAACCCTTGAGAAACTCATTCAGTAAACCTCGCCAATCGTTCGGTAGGTCCATAGCGACGCCGCCGATACGGAACCATGTTGGATGCATGCGGCCGCCNGTGATTGCCTCGACGACGTCGAACAACTTCTCGCGATCAGTAAAAGTAAAAAACACCGGTGAAATTGCCCCGACGTCGTGCCCAAACGTCCCAATCCATACCAAATGCGAGGCGATACGAAACAATTCGCAAAGCAAAACGCGGATAACTTTTGCACGCTCTGGGACTTTTGTCTCGGAGAGCTTCTCTACGGCGAGCAGGTAGGCGAGGTTATTGTTAACACCCGAGAGGTAATCGATACGGTCGGTATACGGGAGGTAGGTATGAAAGGTCTGCCGCTCCGCCATTTTCTCTGCGCCGCGGTGGTGAAAACCGATATCGGGTATGACATCGACGATTCGCTCTCCGTTCAGCTTAAGGACAAGGCGTAGTAGACCGTGGGTACCGGGGTGGTTGGGGCCCAGGTTAAGGAACAAGTAATCGGTGTCGTCTTCAGGAACAGCGTTGTTAGCGTCCGGGAATTTTTTCGAGGCCCAGTCGCCATCGCTCAGCCCCCACTCATCTGGCCGAAACCGAAGCGCCTCCTCGTGCTCCTCAAGCCGTTCTTCTGAGAGTCTGTAGGGCTCCATTTCAGTGGCTCGCGCCGGGTGTTCCTTGCGCAACGGGTGACCTTCCCAATCAAGCGGCATGAGGATTCGCCGNAGGCAAGGGTGANCGTCAAAGCCGATACCGAACATGTCGAAAACTTCGCGCTCATACCAGTTTCCAGAGGGCCAGATGTCACTCACGGTAGGGGCACTGGGATATTCCCCTTCGAGTGCGACTTTTAGACGCAGGTCGGTATTGGCCTCGTAGGACATCAGGTGGTAGATGAGAGTGAAATCGCCGGGTCGTTCAGTGCCGTTCTCGCAGGGTTCTTCCTTTGCTTGCCGATTACGTTCATCGATCGCTGTCAGGTCGTACAGGACCCGGTAACGGTCATCGCTCTCAGTTACCAGCCAGGAGAGTGCATCGTGCGCCTGGTCAAGCGGTACCCATGCGGTCGGGATGTCGTCTTTCGTTGGTTGAACAACCACCGCCTCTTCACCGAGACGCAACGCTAAAGATTCCAGAACTGTGAGTTCAGCGGCCATATTTTCAGCGACCTTCGGTNGGCGGCCGCAAATTCCCTTGTCTGCGGCGTTGCTCGCGCTTCAGGTCACGCTGCACTGGTAATTCGGTGGTCGGCACAATGCCGTGCTCATCGATGGTCCAGGAAAGCGGGCGTTTTTCGGCGCCTATTTGACCCTGCAACAGCAGCAGCCCCTCGAGGAACGCCTCAGGNCGTGGTGGGCAGCCCGGTACGTAAACATCGACAGGGAGGATGGAGTCAATGCCTTGAACGACACTATAGATGTCATACATGCCNCCGGAATTGGCACAGGAGCCCATCGAGATGACCCATTTTGGCTCCAGCATTTGGTCATAGAGTCGTTTGATTACCGGAGCAACTTTTTTGAAAACAGTACCTGCGATGACGATGAGATCAGCTTCACGTGGCGTTCCGCGGAGCACCTCGGCACCAAAGCGAGCGGTATCGTACTCCGATGTAAACGAGGTCATCATCTCGACGTAGCAGCACGACAGGCCGAAGTTGAACGGCCAGATCGAATTCTTNCGTCCCCAGGCGACAAGGTCGTCTAGCCGGGTCATAGCGAAGAACTGTTGAATCGTCGAAGCAAACGAACCACTGGTACCGCGTGCCGCTGCTTCNGCGAGGNCAGCGGAGCGATCACGTGCTGCGATCTCCAACAACTGCTCGCGGGTTAGCCGAGGATCACTCATGCTCAATCCCCCAGTCGAAAGCTTGCTTGGCCCACAGGTACAAGAGTCCAGCGAACAGCATGATCGAGAACACCAGCGCCTCAACGTAGCCCACCCAACCAACATCTCGGGCCGCCACCGCCCAGGCAAATAGAAAAGCCGCTTCAACGTCAAACACAAGGAAGGCGAGGGCGATTAGATAAAAGTGCACCGGGAACCGCATCGCTGGTTGCCTCGTCGGTGGCATGCCTGACTCGTACGGCAAATCTCGGCGCCGTGAATTGCTGCGTGGCCCTGTGATCATCGACAGCCCGATAACCCCACTGATCAACAAGAAAACAGTTCCAAGCCATAGTGCAAGCGGCCAGAGAGCTTGGTCGGGAGGACTAGAAAGAGGCATTTAGACGGCTCACTTTTTCCTTGCACAGTGGATTTACAGAGCTTGTGAAATTTTTCACAAAGACTGGCCCGAAAAAACGCTCCTTAAAGCCCACAGGTCGTCAGNGGTCCCTGGATGGTGGGGCTCGGGACGTGACGGAAGGAGCGATCGTGCCGATCTCACACTGTGTAACAACTATGCCGCTCGTGGCCCCGAAAATCAACGATAGAATTGCGACTTCACGACTCTCAAATGCAGAACCTTGATAGTGATATGGAAGTCTTAGTTGGNAGCGTAAGTNTTGAATNGCAGTGAGGCNTGAATCTCCTTNGAAAACGGGNCGNCAGGNGTTCTTACTTGCTCCANCAACGACGACGGACTAGCCTGCTNCCATGAGTGATCGGACAACTGAATTCGACCTNNAAGTAGTGCAAGAGGCAATCAGCGTGGCTGGCGTTGATGCNTGGCTGTTTGCGCAATTTCACGGCCGTGACCCACTAGCGACGCGTGTTCTTGGACTTCCCACTGACGGTCTTCAGACCCGGCGGTGGTACTACATAATCCCAGCTCANGGGGAACCGCGGGGCCTCGTNCATGCGATCGAACCGGGGGCACTGGAAGACCTCCCCGGAAGCCGTCGGCGTTACCGAACTTGGCAGGAGCTGGATGCNGGGCTCGACGAGCTGCTGGAAGGCGTCGGCCGGGTGGCGATGCAGTACTCGCCGCAGAACCGGGTTCCGTACGTGGCGATGGTTGACGCGGGAACTGTGGAGGTGGTGCGTGAACGNGGAATTGAGGTGGTCTCTGCAGCCGACCTGGTCCAGCGTTTCACTGCCGTGCTCGACGACGGCCAGATCGCGTCGCATCGTTTTGCTGGCAAGCGGCTTCCGGATGCCGTCGAAGAATCTTTTAAGGAATGTCGGGCACGCCTGTTGGCTGGCGCTGCGCTCAATGAATACGAATTACAGTGCTACCTGCTTGAGCAGGTAGAGGCGATTGGATTAACGACCCCCGACGCGCCGATCGTGGCCGTCAACGGGCACGCCGCAGATCCTCACTACGTGCCCGGTCCGGAAGGCAGCAGCCCCATCGNGNGAGGTGACTGGTTGTTGATCGATGTATGGGCCAAACAGCCTGGATCTGAGAACAATGTTTTTGCCGATATTACCTGGACAGCGCAAGTCGATTCGGACGTGTCTGATCGCCGCGTCGAGGTGTTCCAGGTTGTTTTAGAGGCCCGCGATGCCGCAATCGACCTAGTACACGAGCGATACGCAGCTGGTAAAGAGGTGCGTGGTTTCGAGGCCGACAAGGCTTGCCGTGCAGTCATNGAAAATGCCGGATACGGTGCAGCGATCCANCACCGGACAGGTCACAGCATCACCAATGAGATACACGGTAGTGGTGCCAACCTTGACGATTTCGAGAGCCACGATGACCGCCTGCTGATGCGTTCCACATGCTTTTCCGTCGAGCCTGGAATCTACCTGGAAGGTGACTTCGGTGTTCGCTCCGAGGTCGACATCTTGGTACCGCCGGACGGTTCNCCAGAAGTCGCGGGTCGAAAGCAGACTGCAATGATTCTGTTGCTCGCGGANGATCCTCAATACCGCTAACACAGATCNGCATCTGACCNAGCTNCTCCACCAGGGAGCGCGAGCATGTCCAAACCTCGAAGACCNTTNTTTAAGAGGGNCTGGACTGCNTGAANGCAACAAAGTAGACACGGTTCTCAAGACAACCAGTCGCATGAGGGTCNGACCACAGCCTGCTAGACTCACCGGGTCGTTNCGTGTTCTGTGGTCGACTGGTATCGAAAACGTTTGGTCCGGGAGAGAAGAGGAGAAGTGGCGATTCAGGCGGTTCAGCTCCGAAAAGGAATGATCATAGAGGTGGGCGGTGAACTGTTGCGCGTCCACGACTTTCANCACGTTACGCCAGGCAAGGGCCAAGCGGTGGTCCAAACGAGNCTGCGAAACTTGCGTAGCNGCGCCATGATCGACAAGCGTTTTCGCTCACAGGAAGCGGTTGAAAGGGTGCAGCTAGAATCCAAAGAGATGGAATATCTCTACCAGGAGGGCGACACCTACGTGTTTATGGATTCCAAGACCTATGAACAGACGCACTTGAGCGCAGCTGCGATNGAGGAAGCGCTTCCTTACCTTGTCGCCAATCTCTCGCTGAAGGTGGATTTCTATGAGGGTCTCCCTGTTGGTATCGAAATGCCGACGACGGTTGATCTTGAGGTCACAGACACTGAGCCAGGGCTCAAGGGNGCGACTGCGAGTGCAAGCTCGAAACCGGCAACGCTNGAGACCGGATTGGTGGTTGGAGTCCCGCAGTTCGTGAATATAGGCGATAAGGTGCGCGTCGAGNCCTCGACCGGTGAGTATCTGACGAGGGTATAAGGCGCCAGGAGACTNCAACGTAAAGGTATCCAAATTTCGTAGACNTCTCACTCGCCTCGGNCCCGTTTCCTATGAGTATCCGCACCCAATCGTTAACCAAGACCTACGGGACCACTGAGGCGCTGCGAGGTGTTGACCTGAATATCGAGCCGGGGGGGATAATTGGGCTCCTCGGTCCCAATGGTGCCGGCAAGACAACGCTGGTGGAGGTTCTCGAAGGTCTCCGTACCCCTACAGCGGGCGAGGTATCGGTCATGGGCTTCGATCCGTCGCTCGAGAGCATTGCGCTCAGGCAACACATCGGTGCGCAACTGCAGGCAACGCACATCCCGGACGACCTAACCGCCTTCGAGGTATTGCGTCTGTTCGCATCGTTTTATGAGCGATCTGTGCCGGTCGAAGACGTCTTAGAGCGCGTCAACTTGAAAGGCAAGGCTAGAGAATTGGCCCGCAACCTCTCAGGGGGGCAGAAACAACGTTTAGCGATCGGCATGGCCTTGATCCACGATCCGGCTCTGCTGATTTTCGACGAGCCAACTGCAGGACTCGACCCGGCGGCCCGACGCCAACTGCACGAGATCATTCTCAACCTCAAGGAGCGCGGCCNCACTATTCTTTTNACGACCCACTATATTGAGGAGGCCGAGAAGCTGTGTGACCGTGTCGTTATTCTTAACCGGGGCCAGGTGGTTGCCGATGGAACGCCTCTCGAGTTGGTCAGGTCGTCCGAAGGTCANTCGACGATTTTCATCGACGTCGACGGGCCGTTCGACCCTGNTCCGCTGCTGGCAGTCGGCGCTGTGGAACAGGAAAGGCGAGGCGCACACTATCGGTTCAGTGCCATCGACTCAACCGCGGTCATCGTTGCCCTTGGTGAGGTTCTACGNAACCAAGNGGTGACTCTCACCGACATGCACATGCACCGGCCGACACTCGAGGACTTTTATCTCGAGATGGTCGANGATCCNGAAGNCGCCGNTCTGGGNCTGGAAGGGGAGTCGGAAACANCTCTCAGGGAGCCAGTNGCATGAGCTTCANTCGAGGCACACTCGAACTGAGCAGAGCCTATCTNCTGAAGACGATGCGGTCCCGCTCCGCGCTGATCTGGACACTTCTTTTTCCGCANGTGTGGCTATTNCTGTTCGCTCTCNTTTTTCGCAACCTGCCNGGTGGTATGAGCACTCGGATGCCTGGGTTGTTTACCATCACGGCATTCTCTGGAGCCTTTTTCGGTGTCGCGTATTCGCTGGTGACCGAGCGTGAGCAGGGCATCTTGCGGCGAATATGGGTAACTCCCGCCACCGCCACCATGGTAGTGATCGGCAACGCCGTACGTTCGTTAGTCACGGTGGCTGCTTCGCTATTCATGCAAGGGCTCCTCGCAAGGTTAGTGTTAGGTGTNGACTTCGGTCCGGCTGTTTGGCGAGTCGCAGTGGTTCTTACTTTCGGTGTTTGGGCGTTTGTCCCGCTTGGGTTGATTATGGGGAGCGCGGCGAAGGATATGCGCTCGGCGCCGGCGATCAGCAATCTCATTTTCTTTCCGATGGTCTTCATGTCGGGTGCGGCTCTCCCNCTCGAAATGCTGCCGGGCTGGCTACAGGGNTTTGGTCGCATATTGCCGACCACGTACCTGGTGCAGGCGCTCGAGGGCGTGATGGTCCGGGGTGAAGGCTTGAGTCAGCAAGGCTTGCCTCTGGCCGTTATGTTGACTAGCGGTTTTATTGCTTTCGGTCTCAACAGCTTGCTCTTTCGTTGGGAGTCGACCCAGCCACTTGGTGCGAAGCGGATCGGAACTGCTTTGGCCGGTTTGATGTTGCTTTACGTCATTGTCGCGTTGGTAACTTAGCAGCCCGGCGATCCACTCAACGCAGTAGATGGCGAAGAAAGAAACTGAGGTTGGCCGGCCGTTCGGCTAAGCGCCTCATAAACCACGGATACCAGGCTGGACCATAGCTAATATATATGCGGACCGGGAACTGGCCGGCGAGCGTGTCGTCCTGTAAATCCCTCGCGATGCCGTAGAGCATCTGAAACTCTAATCCTTCTTCTATGCCGCGGTCCGTGGCCAATGATTCTGCCTTCTCGACCAGTTTGCGATCGTGGGTGGCAACTGCAAGATGCACTCCGTTGGCTCGCGCATCGTCCTCGAGCATGCGGCCGGTGAGGTGCTCGAAGTTGCGGTTGACGTCATCCTTGTTTTCGAATGCTATGTCAGCGGGTTCCTTATAAGCACCCTTTACGAGACGTATCGAAGCTCCCTGGCGAATAAGCGCTTCGACGTCGTCAGCGCTTCGACGCAGGTAGGCTTGTATGACGACGCCGAGCTCCGTGAAGCGCTTGCGTAACTGTNTGTGAATCTCCAGTGTTCGATCTACATACGCTGAACTCTCCATGTCTATGCGGACGAANGACCCATAGATCTTGGCGGTTTCCAGGATTCGTCTTAAGTTGGCAACTGCGATCTCAAATCCCAGGTCAACCCCGAGCAACGAGAGCTTTACNGACATATTCGAGTTTAACTGCGCACCCTCGATNCAAGAGAGAATTTCGATGTAGGCGTCTGTCGCCCCAGTGGCCTCTGCTGTGCTGTGGACGTGCTCGCCGACCGGGTTTAGTGAGGTCGCCATGCCACGTCTGTTGAGAACCTGGGCGGCAGTAATCGCATCATCCAGATCTTCACCAGGCATGAATCGCTCAACTACCCGCCGGGTTGTTTTCCAGCCACTGATGCGCCGTTCCCAAGCTTTACTCTCGGACATNTTCAGGAGGGCGATGCTGGCAGGATTCATGGTCGGTTAGGATAACCGTATTGGTCTAGGTTCTCAGTCAGNATAGCCATGCGTGCCGCACGACTTTACAAGCAGGGTCCCATCGAAAGTGCTCCGTTNCAGNTGGAAGACTGCCCCGACCCACAACCCGGGCGAGGCGAGGTCCGCCTTTTGGTCAAGGCCTGTGGTGCCTGCCACACGGATCTTCACATCGTCGAAGGCGACTTACCACTCGAGAAGTCGCCGTTGATTCTCGGACACCAAATTGTCGGCGTGATCGATATGGTCGGAGATGGGGTTTCAAAAAGGCGCTTGGGTGATCGCGTTGGAGTACCTTGGATCAATAGTTCCTGCAGAACATGTGATTTGTGTGTCTCGGGGCGTACCAACCTATGCGCCGAGGCACGGTTTACCGGTTACGACGCAGACGGTGGCTATGCCGAACGTGCCGTTGTGCCGGAGCACGCTGCCCACTTACTCCCGGACCTGTTTTCAGATGTTGATGCGACGCCTTTGTTGTGCGCCGGGATAATTGGTTACCGATCCTTGAAACTTGCTGGTTTGCAGCCAGGCCAACGACTTGGTTTGTACGGTTTCGGTGCTTCGGCGCATTTGGCGATCCAGGTTGCACAACATTGGGGGTGTGACGTGTTTGTTTCAACGCGTAGCCAGAATCACCGTGAACTCGCTCGCCGTCTTGGGGCAGTGTGGGTTGGCGGTGCTGAAGAACAACCTCCCGAGAAGTTGGACGCTGCGGTCACTTTCGCTCCTGTGGGTTGGATCATTCGGGAAGCACTCGCTGCGCTTGCTCCCGGGGGCACCGTGGCGATCAATGCCATCCATCTCGATGCGTTTCCAGTGCTTGACTACAGGGAGCACCTCTATGGGGAGCGCACGCTGCGGAGCGTCACCAACCTGACACACCGTGATGCCGAGGAGTTTCTCGAAATCGCGGCTGCGGTGCCCGTTGTCACGACCGTCGAAGCCTTCGACCTTCAGGACGCTAACATAGTGCTCCTGGGAATGAAGGAGTCACGCATCGAGGCGGCGGCCGCATTGGTTCCCTGAGTAAAGNAAGAAGNGGCNGGCCTGACTCAGACCTACCGCTTGTCTGATTCTCGTTAATTGTTTCCTATTGNCTCCCAATCACCGGCCGCGGGCGATCACGATATTTCTCCCACAGGTTGGTGTGCTTAGTCGACAGATCGACTGGACGGCCGTCAATCCATTCGTTCAGGACATGGGTGCGGATCTCGAGGATATCGCCGTCNGTGAGCACCAGGCTGGCGCTNTTNCCNACCTCGATCGAGCCNANGGCGTCGTCAACGCCGAGGATCTGCGCCGGATAGAGCGTCACCGACTTCAGTGCNTCTTCTTTCGGNAGTCCAAAGCCCGCGGCGACACCGGCGTGATAAGGCATGCTGCGGAGGTTGGGTCCTCCACCGCCGTTGCCGCCAGTACCGGCGATGGCGAACTGGACGCCCGCCTCGTGAAGCTTGACGGCCCGTGCGTAGGCACTGTCGTAGGGTTCGTCATCGCGCATCGGGTTCGCCAGAATGCTGCCGATGATNACTGGGACGTTATGTTNAGCAAGTAGATCCGCAGCACGCCAGGCGTCGCCCGAGTCGACAAGGACAATTCGGTAGCCTTGCTCGGCGCCCCACTCGACCGCNCTGCGGACTGTTGCCACGCCGGTAACGTGGAGGAACATCGGCACTTCCCCCTTGATCACGGGAATCATTGCCTCCAGGCGGGGATCACGCGGGTAGCGTGGCCCGCCGGCTGCNTCGGCTTCCTTGGCCCGAGTGTAGGCTTTGACCTCTTCGAGTTGGGCTTCGATGCGACCGAGNTGCTCGTTGCCGCGATCGNCGATGTTGCTNCCACCGCCACGTCCGNCGCCGCCACGTCTCCCACCGCCGGCACGGAACGATGGGAAGGAAATGTGGAGTGCCGTAGGCGCAACTGCGGTCATCTGTTCCCANGTCCAGCCATCGAGGCGCAGCAAAGCGGACGTTCCACGGATCAGACCGCCNCCCATCACCGTCACTGCGTGTGTAATGCCGTTAGCACGTGTGACTGGGATCGCTGTAGCTTCCCCATTGACAGCGACTTCGGCGCGGATATTGGCATTGAAGTCACCCATCTCGTTGAGATCGTTGCCCTCATCGACGCTACCGATCTCGGAGAGACCAAGCGAACTGTCGCTGGCGATCATGCCTGGGTACAGGTGGCGNCCGTNGGCGTCGAAGCGAGAGGCTTCGGATGGAATCGCCGTGTTCGGGCCACCGACCACGGTGATCTTGCCGCCTTCCATCACCACAATACCNTTCTCGATGTCTTCACCGCTGACCGTGTGAACAGTGGCGCCGACGATGGCGACGGTACCAGGATCGGGAAGCATGCTGGGTCGGTAGGTGAACTCGGGAGCTGCTGGGTTGGGGGTGAACTCGTCGTCAGTTGTTTCCTNGCTAGTTGCGGCGGGGCCACCGCGACCCCGACCGCTGCGGCCACGATCCGTCGGATTGCTCTCGTTGGCTTGTGCCAACGTGATCAGTCGTTGGCGCTCCGTCTCNATGTTNGCGCGCATCTGCTGATCGAAGTCNAGGTCGAACATCTTGCGGCCTTCGACGAAAGTCATAAGGACGCGCGAATACACCGACAGTGGGTTGCCGTTCCAGAGAACGAAGTCGGCGTCCTTGCCGACCTCGAGCGAACCAATGCGATCCTGGAGGTTCAGTTGGATTGCCGGATTCACGGTGACGAATTTGAGCGCTTCTTCTTCAGCGAGANCNCCGTATTTCACCGCCTTNGCGGCCTCTAGGTTCATGCGCCGCGACAGGTCACCATTATCGCTGTTGAACGAGACNACAACGCCGGCATCGTGCATAATGGCGCCGTTGTATGGAATGGCGTCATAAGCCTCGATCTTGTACGCCCACCAGTCGGAAAAGGTTGAAGCGCCAGCCCCGTGCGCGGCGATCTCGTGGGCGACCTTGTAACCTTCNAGCACATGCTGGAAGGCGCCGATNCGGAAGCCGAACTCATCGGCTAGCCGGATGAGCATAAGAATCTCGTCCTGGCGGTAGGAGTGCGAGTGAACCTTGCGTTCACCGTTGAGGATCTCCACCAACGTCTGCAACTGGATGTCGGTCCGNGGTGGCACGCGGCGTTCCTGCTCCTCTTCGGNTAGGGCGTCGTACTCTTCCCACTCGAACTGGTAGTCCTGCGCGGCAATGAACGCTGAACGGATAGTTTGNTCGACGCCCTGGCGAGTATTTGGGTAGCGGTTCTGNTTGCGCTTGACGTTCTCACCAAGGGCGAACTTGATCGTTGGGATGACGTCTTTAACGAGCATGTCAGAACCCTCATCGGCACCGTAGCGGAGCTTGATGATCGCTGACTGGCCACCGATGGAGTTGGCCGAACCGTGCAGAATCTGCGCCGTGGTTAGGCCNCCGGCGAGCTGCCGGTAGAGGGCCAATGAGTCCGCGTTGAGGACGTCCCCGATGTTGACCTCAGCGGTTACCGAATTACTCCCCTCGTTGATGCTTTCNGCTGCTGAGTGNCTGTGGGCGTCGATTAGGCCCGGNGTCATCTGCATGCCGGTGGCGTCNATGACCATAGCCCCNGAGGGTACTGACAGTCCGNTGCCGATCTCAGAGATATCGCCGTCACGCACCAACATGTCAGCGTTCTCAAGGATACCGTTGGGCCCTTGAGTCCAGATGCGTACGTTCTGCACCAAGATGACGCCGGGGTTATCGGCTGTATTCCAGGTTACCTTGGTGACGGGAGATTGTTGCTGGGCGACCGCGAGNGGCGCCACCAGCAGCATAGCCGTGAACATCCAAACGACTCCGTGAACCGTCTTCATAGACTTNCTCATTTCCNCCCTCCATCATGACGGGGGTTGGTGGGNCCATCGCCGTTATCTCCCGGGGGCACGGTGTGAACGCCGTCAACGAACACGTGCCGGATCTCAGTGCCCTCCGCAAATGGGGCACCGGTTGCAATTACAACATTGGCAATTTTCCCGGGCTCGATCGTGCCGATAATCGAATCNACGCCGAACATCGCCGCAGGNTTNGTGGTTACNGCCGCNANNGCCGCATCTTNNGGCAAACCTGCTTCGATTGCCTTGCGAACGTTACCGGCGAACTCGTCCGGGTTGATACCGTCGCTCGTGAATGCGAACGTGACACCAGCGGTCGCGATAGCCGCAGCATTGCCAGGAGCTGCCTCCCAGCGCTGTAAAGCGACGAGGCTGATATCCAGGTTGGCGGCGTCGTTATNGCCGACAGAGGGCTTGTNCGGGTAGTTGACCGGGACGATTACCTCGACATTGGCGTNGACGAGCACATCAACCATGTCGTACTCGTTGCCGTTGCCCTTGATTATCGTGCTGAGGCCAAACTCCTTGGCAATGAGGAGACCTCGCTTGGCATCGCGAGTGTTATTGGTGTCGAATATCATCTGCTGATCACCTGCCAAAATAGGCATCAAGGATGTGTACGCGGGGTTCGTTTCCGGGCGCGGGATGCCTGTCGGGTCGTTGTTGAAGCTGTTCTCCCATGTAGCTTGACGCTGCGTATCGAGCAGTACTTGCCGAATCAGGGCGATNACGCCCATCGCCGACGATGGATAGCCCCGCCCGAAGCCACCGGTGGAGAATCCAACCACTTGAGCGACGTTGTCGTTGAGNACCATTTCCTCAGTAGAGGTTTCCCGAAGTGCGATTAACACGCTTTGGCCGCGGTAGATTCCGTTCTGCGGTACCACTAGGGCAGCNGTGAACCCGGCNTCACGAAACGCGGCCAGGCNGGNGTCTTCGTTNGTCAGGTTGTCCGCCTGGACAAACTCGGGATTCACGTGTTGGTTTACGCCGGGAGAACCGAGTTCAAGCATCTGTAACGTTTGCCGGCCGCTTCCTCGAGAGCCTCGCCCNCCGCCTCCACGACCGCTGGTCACCAGCGTTGGTGGCGCGCTCGGTTCCTCTTGGATGGCGACCTCTGAAAACGAATCGATCCATCCGGCGTACACTGTCATTCCGGAGCCGTCAATAATGCGGGCGTCGGGTGGGGTGGCGACGTCGGTGCCAACTGCCTCTATTAAGCCGTCACGCAGCACGACGGTCGCGGTTTCGACGCTATTGCCAGGGGACGTGATGANAGTTGCGTTGGTNATCGCGTACGCGGCCTGCCGCTGTGTCGCCTCGACAGGTCGGCCGGCGGCGAAGACGATCACAACCACCAGCAAGATGGCTAGGTTTNCGATCCCCTGTAGGAATCGNTTCTTTGGAATCCAACGAAGTCGGTNCATGGAAGTTCCTCCAGTTTTGGGAACACTTCCGCNGNATGGGNTATGGGAGTCNCAAGCNTGCCGCGGGTGCGAGCCGGACATACCCAAATGAACCGTAAACNNNCGTCNAGGTCAAGGACGCCCTTGACGGGNGAGTGAAGGNNGGNTACCAACCCNCCGCCACGGCACTGCCCACNCTGGNAATGTTATANAAGGAAAATCATGGCTCAGAACGAGNTTANNACGGANAATGAATCGCGACCNGCGTTGATTCGGGCGATGGGTAGATGGGATCTCACTGCTGTTGGGGTCAATCAGGTTATNGGCAGCGGTATTTTCATAATGCCGGCCACAGTAGCNNNAACNGTAGGTATTCCNTCGAGTTTGTTGCCATGGGTCGCCGCCGGCATGGCGAANGCGNTGATCGTGTTGTGCTTTGCGGAGGCTGGCACACAGTTTCGTGAAGCGGGNGGNCCCTACGCGTACGCNCGTACCGCATTTGGNCCCTTCATAGGCTTCGAGGTTGCCTGGATGATGTGGGTTACGCGTGTCGTCGCGCAGGCCGCACTTGCCAACGCTTTCGCGCTCTATGTTGGCCGTTTCTGGGCCCCCGCCACCGAAGGCTCGGGACGGCTTCTCGTTGTTACGTTGCTTTTGGGTGGACTNGCTGCAATCAATCTCGCGGGCGTTCGTTACGGTTCTCTGGCGATAAACTTCTTCACCATATCGAAGCTNGCACCCCTGGCCCTATTCCTNGGTGTTGGAATCTTNTTTATNGAGCCAGGGAACTTTGAAGGGATGTTNGATCTNAGCGGCGGTACAGGGACCTTCGGTGCCGCCGTTCTAATGTTGATGTTCACGTTCGGGGGCTATGAACTTATTACGATTCCGGCCTCCGAAGCGCGTTCGCCGCGGAGGGACGCTCCGCGGGCGTTGTTGCTGACGATTGGGGTCGTGTTTGTTATCTACTTCCTCGTACAGCTTGTTGCAGTCGGTACGCTCCCGGCACTCGACACCTCGGATACCCCACTCGCGGATGCTGCCGAAGTGTTCGGTGGCAGCGCCTTTGGTGTTCTGATCGCTCTCGGCGGGCTGCTTTCAATCGCCGGAAGCAATGCCGGTTCAATGCTGACGGGACCACGCCTTACCTTTGCACTTAGCGACAACGGCCAACTCCCCAGATTTTTCGCCCACGTGAATGGACGGTATCGCACGCCGGACGTGTCGATCCTAATCTACTTAGGCGTCGCGGTAGCGCTTGCCTATTCGGGCACGTTCGTCCAATTGGCCACCCTAAGTGTCGTTGCTCGGATCATGTTCTATATGACGACTTGTGCCGCAATTCCCGTTTTGCGACGTCGTTTTGAGGCTCCAGCTGATGCCTTCAAGTTGCCAGGCGGAATGTTGATTCCAGGCTTCGCATTGATCGTCTGCATCATGATCCTAAAGAGCGCTAGTGCAGCGGATATCAAAGGAGGCGGAATCGCCTTGTTAATAGGCGCGGTTTTTTACTTAATGGCCGGGAATGCTGGCAAACAGTCTTAGTTTCTGATGTCCAGCACCTGGGGCAGAGACCGAACCTTCGTTAGAGCGTCAGTAAAACGGCCATAATCTCGATGCCCTTCCAAAGGTTCAAAATCTTCAAATTTTCGTTGGGCGAGTGCTGGTTATTGTCGTGGTTAACAGTCGGCACGAGGATCGTCGGCAAGCCGAGCATGTCAGTAAAGGCGTATAGCGGCACGCTGCCACCGGTTGTTGGGAGAGCCACGGGCTCGGTGCCGAACGCTTCCCGAAGACGCCCGAGAACTGCCTTGCTGACGGGAAGATCCATAGACGTGCGTGCCGATGGATAACCGAACTCTCCTTGGGTGACCTTGGCTAGCATTGGGTGTGCGGCACGGGTAGAGGCATCGGGGTCTTCGCCTATGACATGAAAGCCTTGCTGCTGGATGTGAGCGACGAGACGCTCGACCTGGCTAGAGGGATGGATGTCATGAACCAGCCTCAGGTCCAACTCGGCGATGGCGGTGTCGGGGACAATCGTTCGGGTTTCGTCGCCGACCCAAGCCGAACTTATCCCCCGGACGTTTAACGACGGGTAGGTGATTGCCTCAACGCGACGTTCCCATTCGCCTTCGGGGCGGGCGAACCCCAAAGCTTCTGGGGATTGAGTCGGATCGTCGGGAATGTTTGCGATGGCTGCGACCTCGGTTTCGCTCAACGGCACCCTGTCGTCATACCAGCCCTCCACCATCACACGGCCACTATCGGGATCTTTCATGGTGGCTAGAAGTTGAGCCAGTCGCATGGCCGGATTCGGTGCCCAGTTACCGTAGTGGCCGCTATGTAGTGGCTGCGTTGGTCCGTAGACAGTCAGTTGGACCGTTGTGATGCCACGGGCCCCGAACGTCAATGTTGGCCGGCCCGATGGGTGCTTCGGTCCGTCGGCAAAAAAGACGATATCGGCTGCAAGTGCGGCAGCGTGCTGGTCGGCAATCAACGACATGTTGGGGGAGCCAGCTTCTTCGTCACCCTCGAAGAGAAACTTGATGTTCGATGTGGGTTCCAGGGCGCCGGCACGCAAAGCGTCGAGGGCAGCGAACAACATGATAATTGGCGAACGATCGTCCGAAGCTGACCGGGCGTAAATGCGCCACTCTGGATCGATTGGCACCCCTGATTCAGTCGGAATCGGCACGATCTCGGCACCGTCCTCAAGGCGGCCATTGCGGAATACTGGCTGCCAAGGCCGATGCCCGACCCAGCGCGTCGGGTCGGCAGGCTGACCATCATAGTGACAGTAGAATAAAAGTGTTTGCTCCGCCCCGGGGACGTTGAGTTCACCGAACACATAGGGAGAACCGTTGGTTTCGAGCAGTTGCGTCTTAATGCCACGTGCTTCCATGGCCCGCATCAGCCATTCAGCGTTTATGCGAATGTTCGGCAGGTCGGCAGCAACATTGGGAATGCGCAGGAATTCCAGGAACTCTCCGAGAATTCGATGCTCGTTAGCCTCACGGTAGCTCCGTGCTGACGCAACGATGTCGGTTTCGGTCGACTGTTGCGGAATCACTGCTGTAGCAGATGTTGATCCAGTTATGAGGCTTGTTGCTAGCAGGCAGCGCAAAGCGAGAGTTCTTGGGTGACTTTTCTTCATATTTTTTGCTCTCCTTAGAGTTGTTGGCAACGCCGATCTATACTCAGATTAACCCCCTCACCGCCGAGGGGGTTTTATTTTTCCCAGAAAACGCTACTAAGGCTTGCCCGTGACCCCCGAAAGTAGACAGAAAAGTAGACAGTACGCGAATGCGTGCCCTATTTCTTAGCCTTGGATCTCCCAGGACAGTTGCCAAGACGGTTAGCTAAACTCCGAGACGGAGGGAAACGCTTATGAATATCTCTTATCTGATTATTCTCGTGATGGGTCTATTTTTTATGGTCTGGTTATTATCGTGACTGACGAAACGAAGGGAAGGATTTGGTACACAGCAGTATTTCTCCTTGCAGCTTTTTTCGTTGTTACCTTCGTGAGGCGGTGGATCGGCTCATGAATAAAAAATTGATTCTGTCCATAGTTGCCG